>JBJEMK010000173.1:0-6378 GCA_051879635.1 Eubacterium sp. | reverse complement strand
GCGTGCTTGCAGGATATCTTGATGTTGTGGGTACGACAAAGAACGCAAGCTGGTCAACGAGTTCGGCAGCCATAAATATAACAAAAGGCGGAAAACTTACAACAAAGCAGAATGATGATTACTATGATGACAGCTATACTTACAGGCTTGCCGCTGCGCAGGTAGCTGTTGGAGGCAAAACATATAACGTAAAGATATATATCTTAAGTAAAAGCTGTGGCACCCGAGAAATCTTCTTTGGTCCTACAGAAAGCGTAAGCTGGGGTGTCAGATACGAGTCCTCCACAGGTCTTTACGTAAGTTCAATTAAAGAAGGGGATATCAGATATCTTCTTTACAGTGAGTCAAGTCTCCCCAGCTCAGACACTTACGACGCATCAAAAAGCAAGTGGTATGACTACATTACGGGATATAAGAAGTTTCTTACCTTAAAATCGAGTGATGAAAGCATTGCAAAGATTGTAAAGAAAAAGGACGGAACGACATACATAAAAATAATGGATGACTGCCTTGACGGAGGATACCTTGGAAAGACCTGTACAATCAGTTTTACAAACAACTTCTTCCATAAATCCGGAACAATTACATTGCACATAGGCTGGAACGGGGTATACCTTGAACCGGCAGACATAACCGATAAGGAAGTAAAGGAAAAGCTTGACAGCATTACCTATACAAACATAGTAACAAACGAGACAATAAGCGGCTGGGAAAACATACAGAACATGGAATCGCCGTATTACAGCATTGGTGATGATGGCAATTGTTATGTCTGGGGGCTTGTCCTTACTTCATATGCGGAGGGCATAAGGTTCTATGATTTAAACAGCAATGCATTTGACCTCGCTTGGCCAGTTAGATTTGAATTTGCCCGCATAACAAAATCAGATCTTAGAAACTGGAGCAATCTTGGTTGTACATATCGCGATATGATGGTACTGATTGGCGGAAAATGTGCCGGAATCATAAAGGTAACTACTCCTGCTGCAGATGCAAAACTTGCAGGTACATATGTATATACATCTGACGGAACCGGCATTAACTTTACATCCGATTTTGAAGAGATACTTACCAAATGGCGAAAAATCCAGCCGTGGTAGTATAAAAAATAAATAACACGCTTAAAAAGAGAGACATTTTTTTGTCTCTCTTTTTGTATACAAAAAATTTTTTTAAAAAGGTATTGACATTGAAATACCCGGTTTTAGTAAGGTTAAACTAGATAACCAAAAAAAATAGTGAAAGGAGTTTTTTATGAAAAAAAGAGCAATCTTAAAACACCTGCCGTTACTTGCGGCAGTATTTGTCATGTGTATGGCCTATAAAACGGATGCATATGCACTGACAGGCAGCGGTACGGCATCAAATCCGTATCAGGTAGGAAGCCAGACAACACTTGAGGACGCCATTGAAGCGGGGGCATCAAGAAGTTCAAGCTATATAAAGCTTACAAAAAGCTTTACGTTAAGCGAAACGGTTACGATAAAAAACGGAAAGACGTATCTTATCTATGCACCGGATGATACCACAAGGGTAATAACAAGGTCCAAAGACCTTGAAGGCGTCATGTTTGATGTGCAGGCAAAATCAACGCTGAAAATAGGCTCTACGGTAAGCGGAAGGCTTGGAAAGGTGTCAATTAACGGAAACGGATGGAACTCAGACAGCGGCATATGGAAAGACTTAAGCGGTGGAACGTGGGGAACACTCATAAACGCTACGGGTGACAAGACAAACATAACGCTGCAGGGAAGCGTTGACATATACGGAGGCTATAACGTAGACGGTGCCGGTGGCGGTGCCATATCAGTGCAAAATTTAAGCAGTCTTATCATAAACGGCACATATTCATCATCCGCAAACCAGATAAGGATTTACCATAACAAGGGTGTTAACGGCGGTGGCACTGGAATATCCTACGGCATATACAACAGGGCATGGCGTTTTTTGTGAATAATTACATTGATTTTCAACATTATATGTTCTAATATTAAAGTAGTATGATTTAATATGGGCAGGAAACTTGTAATATTTAACACAAAGAGGAGAGGGATTATGACTAAGAAAATCTTATCAGTGATTTTAATTGTAGTGTTGATGGGAGCTATTGCAGGTGGAGTATACATATATAAAAAGGGAAATGATGGCATAACGTATGCAAAAGAAGATATTGAAAATGCCGGTTTTGAAGATGGAATCAATAAATATTGGATTGTAAGTGAAGACGTAAAAAATAGCGTATCTATTGATACCAGTAAAGACGAAGTATACGAAGGAAGCAATTCATTAAAAATTTTGGCAGCAGAAAAATCTGAGGCGAAGGTCTTTCAGTACATAAAAGGATTGAAACCGGGCTACTATTACATTGAACTTTATACTCTTAATAGCGGCAATCAAAATGCATGCTATTTTTATGGAAATGGAACGTGTCAGGGAGAATGTATGACAGCAATTCCTGTTACTACTGCAGATACAACAGACAGTAATGTAATAAAGAATAAAGAACATTGGAAAAAGGTAACAGTTCGTGGAATCAGCGTTGGTGATGATGGAATAATGGAGCTTGGAGTGTATCAGGATGGCTATGATTCACAATATGTAATACTTGATAATATTTCCATACACTATGAGAATAATCAGGAGTCACAATATAAGTCTTTATATGGAGGCTGTTTAAGCTGGCTTAACTGGGAAGAAGATATGGGTGCCAAGTACTATTACAGTAATGGTACAGAGGCTGACCCTATACAGATAATGGCTGAAAATGGATGCAATTTTGTAAGACTGGAACTATACAATAATCCGGGAGATTATGTTAATTCAAGTGGAAACAGATTTCCAGAGGGTTACAAGGATGCTGATGACATATTTAATCTGGCAGAAAGAACATCCAATAAGCAGATGCAGATTGAATTATCATTTATGTATGCTGATTACTGGGGAAATGACTGTATACCATCAGACTGGCTTGAAGCGATAGATGGAATGACAGATACAGATGAGATAGTAGATACACTTACAGATTGTCTGTATAATTTTACAAAAGATTATATGCAGCGCCTGGCGGATGCCGGCATATATCCTGCATATGTAACTCTTGGCAATGAAATGCAGGAGGGTATATTATTACCATACGGATGTAGTTATACTTCAGATGAGACGGCAAAGGCTATGGCAAAATTTTTAAATGCAGGCTACAAAGCTGTAAAAGAAGTTTCACCTGACTCACAGATTGCATTACATATAGCATGCAATGGAGATGATATGTTCTGGAGCAGTAAGCGGGGTACCGGCAAGTGGTTTTTTGAATTATGTGATGAATATGGCGTTAATTATGATTTAATCGGTTCATCATATTATCCGTTCTGGGGACAGGAAGAGAGCGCAAGTGCTGTTAAAAATCAGATATCAGTAGATGATATTGTAGAATGGTGCAATATGATGATTGATACATTTGATAAAGACATATTATTCCTTGAGAGTGGATATAACTGGGGCACTCCGGGACAGCTTGCAAATGATGGAGCATATGAAGGGATATTTTTAGATACTCCGGAAGGACAAAGGGATTTTGTTATAGAATTAATTAATGGATTAAAGTCAGTTAAGGACGGACGTTGTGTTGGAGACCTTTACTGGGATCCTATTCTTGTAAGGCAGGAAGGAATCGGATGGGCAATAATAGATGCTACAGGAGAAGCAGAAGATAACTGTGTTGAAACTACAACATTTTTTGATTATGACCACAAGGCATTACCTGTACTGAATGCTTATAAATATAACCAGACCGGCAATGAAAAAGCTTCGGTTTATGGTAAGGTATGTGATAAAGATGGAAATATTGTGGCGGGTAAAGAAATAATAATCACATATGGATCAAATGATTATAAAGTAATAACAGATGAATATGGAATGTATTATATTAAAGCAGAAACCTCAAAAGACAGTGTTATGAGCATAAAGGCAGATGGTTATAGTGATACTGCAGAATGTTCAGGTATAAAGCTTGCTGCAGGAGATAGTCTAAGAATTAATTTTGAGCTGGGGAAAAAGTGTAAATACGAAGCTTATGAAGATGAAGTAGTGTTCCATTATTATTACAACGGTAATAAAGAGATATATATGGTATTTGATGATGCTATTGAAGATAAGAAAGAGGATGGAAAGTATCAGGATAAGCCGGCCTATTTGTTGGATAAGTCAGATAATGACTGGTATACATTTACGCTAAAGGAATCCTATGGAGGATTTAAGGTAGTTGAAGATTTGTCCGATGAACTTGCAGTGCTTAACGAGAGAACTAATACCGTAAAATATGAAAAAATTATAAAAGGATATGCTACTTACTACTTTAATAATGGTTTATATTCATCAGATAAAATTGTTACAGCTAAATATTATATTGTTGGGAGCACTACCAGATGGCAGGAAAAGAATCCGGGAATATTCTCTAATTATTGGGCATCAAACGGACACTGGCTTGATGAATTGACAATGAATGAAGACGGAAAATATGAAATAACATTAGAAAATGCGCTCCCAAATACAGGGTATTCATTTGCTATATACGAGAATGCGGACTGGGATGCCAAAATGTATGGAGACATATTTACTGTTGAAGAAAACAGCAATGTTACATTTATTTATGATGCAGAGAACAATACAGTAGAATTAATTACTGAAGCAAATAATTAGTTGAGTAAATAAAGTAAATTTGATATAATAATCTAATTAGTTATTTTAGATATAATTATGATTAGTGAGATGCAATAATATGAGTAAAGAAACGCAAAAAAGAGTTATTGTAAGTGGAATAGCAATAATATTATTTTACTGGATGGTGCAGAATTATTATTTAGTAATTGAACTGTTCAGCTTTATACTGGGACTTATTGCGCCTTTTATTTTTGGCGGAGTAATTGCTTTTGTCTTAAATGTACCAATGAAGAATATAGAGAAGCATTTAAACTTCAAAGGAAAATTTGAATTTTTAAATAAAGTAAAAAGATTAATTGCATATATGCTTACGCTTTTGTGTCTTGCGTTAATAATAGCAATTGTTATTACTACAGCGGTTCCTGAGCTGATGAACACATTTAAAATGTTAATCGAACAGATTCCAATTGCATATGACAAAACAATAAAATACTTAAAAGAGTTATCATCTGCATATCCACAGATTTTAGAATATCTTTCAAGTATAACCATTGATTGGGACAAGGTTATATCCAATGTAAGCAGCATATTAAGTGATGGTACATTAGGGGCATTAAGTTCAGGAATCAGTGTTATTTCCAATGTTATAGGTGCAGTAATTACTTGTGGAATAGGTTTTGTATTTTCAATATATCTGCTTTTCCAAAAAGAAAAACTAAAAGTGCAGGGTAAAATAGTAATTTATGCATTGCTTAAAGAAAAGGCTGCGGACAAAACAATTGAAGTGCTTCAGCTATCCAATAAAATATTTTCGGGATTTTTATCAGGGCAGTGTACGGAAGCACTGATTATAGGAGTGATGTTTTTTGTAGTAATGACGATTTTAAAGCTTCCATATGCATTATTAATGGGAGTAGTTATTGCAATATCATCCCTGATACCTATTTTAGGAGCTTTTATAGGATGCGTAATTGGTATTCTGCTTATATTTTTTGTTAACCCATGGCAGGCACTTGTATTTGTTATAGTATTTTTTGCTCTGCAACAGATAGAGGGAAATCTTATTTATCCTCATGTCGTTGGAAATTCAATTGGACTTCCAAGCATGTGGGTTTTGGTAGCAGTTACGATAGGTGGAAGTCTTTTCGGAATCTTTGGAATAATTATTTTCATTCCGCTTTCATCAGTATGTTATGCATTATTCAGACAATATGTGTACAGAAGATTAAATGAAAAGGGAGTATCTGATTCTAAATGGGATACAACAGAATGATATGCATTATACGTTAATTGATAATTTTACAATATTTTTTATATATTCTTTTCTTGGATGGCTTTTTGAAGAAATATATTCAGCAATCAGATATAACAAAGTTATGAACCGAGGCATATTGAATGGACCGATATGTCCGGTTTATGGCATAGCCATGGTGCTTGTCTGCAACACTATGTACGATTTGGCAGGCAAACCGGTGTGGCAGCTTATAGGAGCAATAGTTACGGTTACAGTAGTGGAGTACATTGCCGGAGCTTTTTTGTATAGGGTAACGGGACATAAACTGTGGGATTATTCAAACTGTTTTGGAAATCTCAACGGATACATATGTCTACAGGCTTCATTTGGATGGGGATGCGCAGCGGTTGTTGTAATGTGGTTGTTTCAGCCATTCATTTTTATTACCTATAAACTGATTCCTGACAGGATTTCAACAATAATTATAT
>JBJEMK010000172.1:0-1725 GCA_051879635.1 Eubacterium sp. | reverse complement strand
TTTCATGTTTCGATAGGAAAAAGAAAAATATAAATTGAATTAATTAATTATACTTCTACAAAAGTAACAAATTTAAAAACAGGTTTGTATTTATTGGGTGGCAATAGGGCATATATTAGTGAAGATGAGGCTGTTGCAGATAAAGCCACATCATTATTAACAGATGATGAATATCTTTATTCAGCTGATGAAGGAGTACTTACAATTTATTCTTTACAGGACAAAGCAAATCCAAGTCCTATATCATCCATAGATGGTCTGGGAAATACCAGAGATATGGATTTTACGACAGACGGCAATTTTATAGTGGTTAATTCCAGAGAGAATGGCACTTATTTTGTATCTATTGAAGATAAGTATAACCCTGAAATAGTATCATGCTATGCAACACTGGAACTTGCAACAGGATTATATGTATATGGAGATTATGTTTTTTTATGTAGCAGATATTTTGGTGTGGAAATAGTAGATATAAGTGATATTTACAATCCTGTATATGTAAGCCAGGTTTCTAAGGTGAATGAAGAATATTATGACTGCTGTGTGTCAGATGGATATTTATATGTAAGCGTATGGGCTCAGATGAAAGTTGAGATATATGATTTGTCAGATATATATAACCCTGTTTCCGTAAGTACAATATTGGTTGATGGGGAATGTGGTGGTATTACTGTGTCAGAGGGTGTTTTATACGTGGCTTGCGGCTATCATGGTAGGAATCCATATTCTAATAATGCTGCACCAGGATATGGGATGGGCAATGGAATGGAGATATATGATGTGTCAACCCCTGAAAATCCGCAATGGCTATCTTCAGTAAAAATTGATGGAAGATATAGAAATTCTGCATTTGATCATTGGAAAGTAAAAGTTGCAGGAAATTATGCTTACTTTACAAATATATATAATGGAGTATATATATATGACATTTCAGATTTGAGAGCCCCAAAAAGAATTGACAATGTCATAATATATATAGATAAAACATCTTCAAATTATAAAAAGATAACTTTAGGAGCAGCGATCCTTCCATATGATACAGCAGACCATGCGCAGGGTGCAGTAAGCAGTATTGCAATAACTAATGGACATTTGTATATTAGTGATACTTCAACCGGAATTTATGTTTATGAAAAAGATTTTGTGAGTAATGAATTAACAAATTATGGTTTGTTAACCGGCTACAAAAAAAATGTTGATGTGCCGGAAGTTGTAGGTTATAAAACAACAGTTTATGATTGTGATACATCTGTATATTCAGCAGTGAAGTCTGGAGAAAACATATATGTTGCATGTGGCGATAGAGGTATACAGATAATAGATAAAAATTTAAACTATGTCTCTACGACTGAAACCAAGGGAGCAGTAAGAGATTTATTGCTGGTCGATGACATACTTTATGCGGCAGAAAGCAATGCGGGACTCGGTATATATCTGGTTAATGGAAAAGATATAAGTCTGATAGGATATTATACATTGGACTATTATAATCAATGCTTCAGCAAGCTGGAAGTTTGCTATGATACGAATACATTAATGGTTCAGGCAGGATGGAACAGGATTATATTATTAGATATATCAGAAAAGTCAAATCTGTCACTCATTAATGAAATAACGACAGGAAGTATGTATTATGGTAATCTTGCAGTAGGTACGGCTACTTCATCTGTATTAACGTATTGTGATAATTTAGGTGTTTATTGTTACGGCTTGTCAGATGGTGAA
>JBJEMK010000171.1:6707-25415 GCA_051879635.1 Eubacterium sp. | reverse complement strand
TGTTATATGAATATATATTTTTTTATTGGTCATAATTAGAATGTAATGATTGGATCCCCCTCCAAAATCATTACACAAAGTTAAATCATATAACTTTGATCCTCCCCTTTAAGCAATGCAGGTATGACGGTGCGTTTGTCATATCTGCATTTTTTTGAATCTTTACATAGATTGACTTTCAATCTATATTATGTTATTAAATTTATCAACAGATATTTATTTATAACGGAGGATTTATGAAATCACGCATATTAGCTATTATTGGAATTATCGCTTTAATTTCACTATATATTGTAACTCTTATATTTGCTATTTTTTATAAAAAAGGATTTCAGGAAATGTTTACTGTCTCAATTTATTGTACAATAATCATCCCTGTTACTATATATGCAGTTAATATGATTAACAAAGTAGTAGCCAAAGCAAACGCAAAGGCAACCGATAAATCAGAAATTGATAATGATAATCGAGAAAAATAAAAAAACTATCTGAGTTTCCAACTTATTGGACTCAGATAGTTTTCTTTTTATCAAATATTCCTCATTATTATCTCATGTCTTCCCGGACCATTTGAAACCATTGTAATTGGAACCTCCAGTTCCTTTTCAATAAATTCAATATATTTGCGGCAGTTTTCAGGAAGCTTATCATATTCCGTTATTCCGCGTATATCCGTCTTCCAGCCCGGCAGTGTTTCATAAACCGGTTTTGCCTTTGCCAGATTTACTGTTGTAGGAAAATCTCTGGTTACCTTTCCATCTATCTCATATCCGACACATACCGGAATTTCATCCAGATAACCGAGTACATCTAATACCGTAAGTGCAACTTCTGTTGCTCCCTGTACTCTACAGCCATAACGGCTTGCTACTGCATCAAACCATCCCATTCTTCTAGGTCGGCCTGTTGTTGCTCCATATTCACCGCCATCTCCGCCGCGCTTTCTAAGTTCATCAGCCTCATCTCCAAAAATTTCGCTAACAAACTCTCCTGCTCCAACTGCGCTTGAGTAAGCCTTGACAACAGTAATGATATCCTTGATTTCATATGGCGGTATACCTGCTCCGATTGCTCCATAAGCAGCAAGTGTTGAAGATGAAGTAACCATTGGATAAATACCAAAATCCGGATCCTTTAATGAGCCAAGCTGTCCCTCCAACAATATTGTTTTATTTTCCTTTATTGCATCATGAAGATATGCCTGTACATCACAAACATATGGTTCAACCATTTTCTTATAAGACCTTAATGTATCTAACAGTTCTTCAGGATTAATAAGTGGTTTATGGTACATATGCTCTAACAGGATATTTTTCTGTTCACATACACGATAAACCTTTTCACGTAAAACATCTTCATCAAAAAGTTCCGATACCTGAAAGCCTATTTTTGCATATTTATCTGAATAAAAAGGAGCAATTCCTGACTTTGTTGAACCAAATGACTTCTTTCCAAGTCTTTCTTCTTCATATGCATCAAAATCAATATGATAAGGCATTAATATTTGAGCTCTGTCAGATACCAGAATATGTGGTTTAGGAACTCCCTGACTTACAATATCATTGATTTCCTTATCCAGATAAGGAATATTAAGAGCCACACCATTTCCAATAATACATGTGGTATGCTGATAAAATACACCTGATGGAAGTAAATGTAGTGCAAACTTTCCATAATCATTAATTATAGTATGTCCTGCATTACTTCCGCCCTGAAATCTGATAATAATATCTGATTTCTCTGCCAGCATATCAGTCATCTTTCCTTTACCTTCGTCACCCCAGTTAGCGCCAACAATAGCTCTTACCATTTGGTTTCCTCCTTGTTCGCATTGCGATTGTTATATGTTTGGTCCGCAGACCATAAATATTATACTATTACTTATAAAAAAATTCCAGTACTATTTCCAATTACCTTATATATCATGTATTTCCTACAGGTACATATTTCCACTCATAATCCAATGCTTTTAAAACACCTTCTATAGTTTTATCAGTAACTGTAATATAATTAACAGGTTCATTAATGTGCTCCAGATAATGTGCATCTGAATCTGATATTACTTTGCATTTTTCGAGATAAGGATTAGATGCCTTGAGCCTATGCCATTGTGACATATCCTTTACCTCCACACAATTAAATCTGCTGTTTTCAGGTATAAACCCCAGATTGGACAACACGCTCGTTGTGTTCTTATCTATATGTGCCGGTATCATCACTCCACCATGCTGTTTTACAACATCATACATCGCATCAAATGAAATATTAGTGCTATTTATAAGCAGATATTCTTCTATTCCTGTTTGTTTATCTTCTGCATCCATTATCTGCTGCTTTCCAAATATATCTTCGTTATTCCTGACTTTTATCAGATTATCATAAATAAATCTATCAAATACAAGTGCATGTAAAAGTGTTGGGAAAAGACATACCACATGAACTTCTTCCAGTGTTGTAACTTCCATACCGGGAATAGCCAGCACATCATATTCCTTTGCCAGCTGCATAAATGCCGGGCAGTTTCTGCTGGTGTTATGGTCAGTAAGTGCTACTACATCTAACTGCTTTAATGCTGCCATACCCACTATATTACCCGGAGTCATGTCATCATCTCCACAAGGTGACAGACATGAATGTATATGCAAATCATATGAAATATTTATCATCAGCTCTGCTCCGTCAACTTATCCTGTATTTTCATTGCCATTTCAAATATAGGCATATCTGTTCTTAAAACTGTAATATCCTGCATTCTTGCCTTTTCCAATGCCTGCTCATCCAGATTTGTTCCCTCTGCCAGTACTATACAGGCAACTTCTGTAAGTGCCGCCACCGCCAGAGTGTTTATGTTTCCCATAACAGTTACCCATGCACATCCGGCTGGTGCTTTGCTCATCGCAATACTTAATAAATCACAACAGAATGGTTTTGTTATTTCAGTTTCTAATTGTCCTGCATTAATGGTTTCACAAATATTTAAATCAATCAGTTCTTTAATCTTCATTTGAAACCTCCTCATATAATTCCCTCAAAATGTAAACACAATACTTCTCATCAGCATTACCGCGTACAATATCTTCTGCAAGTGCCCTGCAGGTAGGAGCACCACAAGCTCCACAATCAAGTCCCGGAAATTTATTACACAGTTCATCAATCTGGGCAAACTTCTGCATGTTCTCAAATATATTATCTCCAAGACTAAATACATTTTCAAAATCAATAGGCCTATCCCACATTAATTCCGATTTTTGTACATCTACCTTTTCAATATGTGAGCAGGATACCGGCAGATACTTTCTGAGCCTCTTTAATTTTACTTTTGCAACATACGGATTTTCTACTGTAAGAACCCCTCCTACGCAGCCGCCACTGCATGCATTTAATTCGATAAATTCCAGATTTTCAAGCTTCTGGTCCTCTAATTCTTCAAGTATTCTTATAACATTTTCTATACCATCTGCTGCCAGATAATTATCAGTTATAAGTCCTCCGGCCTCGCCACCGCTGCTACCCCAGCTGACACCAATTTTACCTGCAATAGCCAGATCCTCTACTCTGTCAACTGCATCTTCCATCTTACTGATAAGCTTTGGATAAATGTCTTTTATTGCCATAACTCCATCTACATCACAGGTACTGACACCTAATGGCAATTTAATGCTGGTAACTTTTGCCGGACAAGGCGAAATAAATATTATACCTATCTTTTCGGATGGAAGCCCTGTCCTTTCCATTGCTCTCTTTCGTGCAAGCTTTGCTGCAACTTCTATAGGTGCCATCATAGGCATCAGATGTTCTATAAGATTTGGAAATCTGACCTTTATAAGCCGTACCACTGATGGACACGCCGAACTGATAATCGGATATTTGTCTTTATTGTTTGCTATGTATTCTCTTGATAACTGTGAAACTATCTCCGCCGCTCCTGCAACTTCAAACACGTCATCAAATCCTAATAATTTGAGTCCCGTAAGAACTATATTTATATCATCAAGATTATTAAACTGCCCATATAATGATGGAGCAGGCAATGCAACCGTATATTCAAATTTATCCATTATATCAGACTTGTCGTAAGTAGCTTTCTTTGCATGATGTGGACAAATTCTGATGCATTCACCGCAGTCTATACAAAATTTATTTATAATTACAGCTTTTCCATTGCGTACGCGTATTGCCTGTGTAGGACATCTTTTAATACAATTAATACATCCCATACACAAATTTTCATCTAAGCGTACTGAATGCTTAAACTCACTCATACCTTCTCCTTTCACAAGGATTTTTCCTACATATATACCTTCATTGTTACCGTTGTTCCTACTCCTATTTCAGTTTCGATTTCCATCTCATCTGTATACTTTTTCATATTTGGGAGGCCCATTCCGGCTCCAAATCCAAGATTTCTTACATTTTCCGGTGCTGTTGAAAACCCGGCCTGCATAGCCTTTTCAACGTCAGGAATTCCCGGCCCTACATCTTTAAGTATCATTTCTATGTATTCAGGTGTAATAATAACATCTATATCACCACCATTGGCATGTATTACCATGTTTATTTCTCCTTCATACATGGCAATTGCAACTTTTCTTATTACCTCAGGTTTTACACCTAATTGTTTCAATTTCCCTTTAACATTACTTGAAGCCTCACCTGCAATAGTGAAGTCTTCACTAGAGACTGCGTAATGTAAATTTATAGCCTGACTCAATCTGAAGCTCCTCCACGTAATCCATTATCATAAAGCATTCCACAGGCTGAAAACATTCTGTGCCCCGTCTCCATAAGCACAATGTTTCTTTCTTTTGCCAATTCAATCATATTATCATCAGGATGCTTTCCTCTGACAAAAATAATACATATAATATCCATCATTTCAGCTGTTCTTATTACCTGAGGATTACAAAGTCCTGTTAGAAGTACTGCCTGGTCTTTTACAAATGCCAGCACATCACTCATCATATCCGAGCCACATGCTGTATGTACTTCTTTTTCCATAAGTTCTTCGCCCCAAACACACCTGCAGCCCAGAATTGTCTGGATCTCCCTAATAGTCATATAGCTACGTCCAATAAGTATTTCTTCATTATAGTATAGCATTTTCATATATAAATCTGCAAGTATTAACTATATGTAAATGCTTATGCTTGCATACTTCTACATGAACTTCTATAATATTATTAATTGTTTAATGATATTTGAAGGGAGCATATATGAAATATTTTAAAATTTTAACAGCTCTATGCTGTATTATCGCAATGCTATTTACAGGATGTGGGATATCTGAAAATAGTATGACCAATAACAATTCTAATAATGAAGATTCTAATGAAAGCATTTCTGTTTCTTTATTGGTCGATGATTCTAACCATATTATTGATGAAAATGCAGAAATACCTTATATCCCAAGAATTGCAAGTATTACTGACAAAGGCATTGAAGTTTATTGGAAAAGGCCTGAATATGCCGAAGGTTTTGAAATTTACCGTTCATATAAGGAGGATAGTGGTTACGAGCTAATTGCTGATGTTCCAAATGATAATTCATGGAGTTACTTTGATACTGACTTTGATACATCTCAAATGCAGATTTATTATACGGTAAGCTGCTATGAAACAAATGAAGAAGGTAATCGCATCTATAGTGATTTTTCAAGTATTATGTGTGCTAATTACCGTTCTGTGCTTACATTAAACCGCACTCGGTATTTCCTTGCATCAGGATCTTCCAGAGCATTAGAAGCATATTATGCATGGGGAAATGCACATAATGTCACATGGAGCAGTGATGACGAAAGTATTGCTTATGTAGATTCAGATGGAACAGTAAATGCTGTTTCTCAAGGAACATGTACTATAACTTGTTATTCTGATGAATTAGGCGAAGAGGCTTTTGCCAATATTATCGTAGACAGAGAAGCCACAAGTATGCTTGACACATATACTTCCAGATTTGTTGAAAGCAAGGAAGATATGTGGAGCAACCCTTCAGCAGAAAAAACCAATAATGCCGTAATAATGATGGTAGGTGACTTAATGTGTATGGGCAAACAGCAGCGTGCACAAATGGACGATTCCGGAGAATTTAACTTTAATGAAAGTTATGATTATGTAAAAGATTTATTTAATTCATCTGATTATACTATTGGCAATCTGGAAACAGTTGTAGACTCATGCTGGCCCTATTATATGGAAGAAGCCAATGTTGACAGTTATCCAAACTGTAATGCTCCCGCCAGAATTCTTGATGCAATTAAGTATGCAGGAATAGATGGTGTAATAACTGCCAATAACCATAACTGTGACGCAGGAATTCATGGTGTGACAGAAACTATTAACCAGCTGGACCGCTATGAAATAGGAAATACCGGCACTTTTTCTTCAGCAACAGATAATCGCACAATGATTGCAGATGTTAATGGAATAAAAATAGGTTTTCTCTCATATGCCTCTGAATTCAACACTAAGGATTCTACATGGCAGCAGGAAGATATAGATACTTATCTTAATTATTATGATGAAGAAAAAGCAATTAATGATGTGGCCACTCTCAAGTCACAAGGTGCTGAATATATAATTGTATATATTCATTGGGGAATAAAGAATCATGTTAATTACAATAAAGAACAGACTGTTGTTGCACAGCAGCTGGCAGATATGGGTGTTGATTATATTTGTGGTTCACATCCTCATGTCCTTCAGGCTTATGATGAAATCAAAGCATCTGACGGACGAATTGTTCCTTGTATATATTCGCTTGGCGACTTTAATTCAAGCATTAACCAGATTCCGGGAAATCGCGATACTATAATTCTAAGGATAGAGCTTTCAAAAGATGACGCTGGTAATGTTACACTTGAACAAAATAATTATATTCCATGTTATACATATACAGAATATGCAGATAAATCCTATGTTACAATCCCACTTAACCCTAAGTTTAATGGTGGCTTGAGTGACCTCAAAAGATATAATAAATTTAGAAAAAGAATTTCTGATATCCTCGGAAATAAGATATCTGAATATATGCCATAAATATACTAATTTTTACCTGTAAATTGTAGATTTTTTATCAATCATATGATACAATATTTTTAATTGTGGTATTTTGTCGATATCATATTTGTTAGATTATATTTTTAGGAGGAAAAGAATATGGCTAAAAAGACAACCGTCCCTTTTGCCGGAACAAAAGATCAGGAAAAACAGCTTTTAGCAGTTATTGCTGAACTTAAAGACACTAAGGGATCTCTTATGCCAATTATGCAGAAGGCACAGGATATTTATGGATATCTTCCAATTGAAGTGCAGACCATTATTTCCAACGAAACCGGTATTCCTTTGGAAAAAATTTATGGTGTAGCTACTTTTTATTCTCAGTTCTCACTGTTTCCAAAAGGTGAATATACTATTTCTGTCTGTCTGGGAACAGCCTGCTATGTAAAAGGTTCGGGAGAAATTTTTTCAAAGCTTAAAGAGCTACTCGGAATTGAAGGTGGAGAAACAACGCCGGATGGCAAATACTCTTTAGAGGACTGCCGCTGTATCGGTGCTTGTGGTCTGGCTCCTGTTATGACGATTAATGATGATGTATATGGTCGTCTTACAGTTGATCAGATTGAAGGTATCTTAGCTAAGTATCAATAGCATGATGCCGGAAATTTCATTAAATGTTTTAGATGTGGCTGAAAATTCCATTCGTGCAAATGCGAGTCTTGTAAAAATTACTGTTGATATACAGCAAAAGCAGGACACGCTGACAATTACTTTTGAAGACAACGGATGTGGAATGACAAAAGATCAGATTGACAAAGTAGAAGATCCTTTTTTTACTACCCGTACTACAAGAAAAGTAGGACTTGGAATCCCTTTTTTTAAAATGGCTGCTGAAAATACCGGAGGTTCATTTTCTATTAAATCTGAACCTGGTGTGGGAACTATTACAAAAGCAGTGTTTGGACTTTCTCACATTGACCGCATGCCTTTAGGTGATATTACGGGAACCATACATACACTTATAACATTTAATGCAGATACTGATTTTATTTACACTTATATCTTTAATAAGAATTCTTTCGTATTAGATACAAGAGAGTTTAAGGAAGTCTTAGGCGGAATTCCACTCAATACTCCTGATGTATCAGCTTACATAAAAGGATTTTTGGAAGAAAACAAATTAGAAGTTGACGGTGGTATTATCGTCTAGAACAAATATAGGAGGAAAGTATATGAAATCTCTAGAAGAATTAAAAGCAATCAGAGACAGAATGCAGGGTCAGGTAGGACTTCGTAATGAAGATTCTAATCAGACACGCGTTGTTGTAGGCATGGCTACATGTGGTATTGCAAGTGGTGCCAGACCTGTTCTTACTGCTCTCTCAGATGCAGTTCAAACTAAAGGATTGTCAAATGTTGCCGTAACACAGACAGGCTGTATTGGTCTTTGCCAATATGAACCAATTGTTGAGGTTATGGAACCCGGCAAAGAAAAAGTTACATACGTTAAGATGACACCTGAAAAAGCACTTGAAGTTGTTGAACAACATCTTATACGCGGACAGGTTGTTTCTAAATACACAATTAATTCAGCTTTAGAAAAATAATGAGGAGGACAATATAATATGTATCGTTCACACGTATTAGTATGTGGTGGTACCGGATGTACTTCCTCAGGAAGTGAAGAAATCATTCGTGTATTACAGGAAGAAATTGAAAAGAACGGTCTTAAGGACGAAGTTTCCGTAGTAAAGACAGGCTGTCACGGACTTTGTGCATTAGGCCCAATTATGATTGTATACCCTGAAGCTACATTCTACTCAATGGTAAAAATAGAAGATATTTCTGAAATTGTTACAGAACATCTCCTTAAAGGTAGAATTGTTTCACGTCTTGTATATGATGAAACAGTAACCGATTCAGGCGTAAAATCATTAAATGAAACTGACTTCTATAAGAAGCAGAAAAGAATTGCTCTTCGTAACTGTGGTGTTATCAATCCTGAAGTCATCGATGAGTATATTGGTACAGGAGGATATCAGGCTTTAGGCAAAGTATTAACAGAGATGACTCCTGATGATGTTATTCAGACTCTTTTAGACGCAGGTCTTCGTGGCCGTGGTGGCGGTGGTTTTCCAACAGGTCTTAAATGGAAACTTGCAAGAAATATCGTTCCTGATGCAGACCAGAAATATGTTTGTTGTAATGCTGATGAAGGTGATCCGGGTGCATTCATGGATCGTTCAGTACTTGAAGGAGATCCTCATGCAGTTCTCGAGGCTATGGCTATTGCAGGTTATGCAATCGGTGCTTCACAGGGTTATATTTACGTAAGAGCCGAGTATCCTATTGCTGTTGAACGTCTTGAAATTGCTATTAATCAGGCAAGAGAATATGGTTTACTTGGTAATAACATTTTTGGAACAGATTTCTGCTTTGATATCGGCTTAAGACTTGGTGCAGGAGCTTTCGTTTGTGGTGAAGAAACAGCACTTATGACTTCTATTGAAGGTAATCGTGGTGAGCCAAGACCTCGTCCACCTTTCCCTGCAGAAAAAGGTCTTTTCCAGAAGCCAACTATTTTAAATAACGTTGAAACATATGCAAATATTCCACAGATTATTTTAAATGGTGCTGAATGGTTTGCTTCTATGGGTACAGAAAAGTCAAAAGGTACTAAAGTATTTGCTCTTGGTGGCAAAATCAAAAATACAGGTCTTGTAGAAATTCCTATGGGTACTACTCTTCGTGAGGTTATTGAAGAAATTGGTGGTGGTATTCCTAACGGCAAAAAATTCAAGGCTGCACAGACCGGTGGTCCTTCAGGCGGATGTATTCCTGCTGAACACTTTGATATTGAAATTGATTATGATAACCTTATTGCTATCGGTTCAATGATGGGTTCAGGTGGACTTATCGTTATGGATGAGGATAACTGTATGGTTGATATCGCAAAATTCTTCCTTCAGTTTACTGTTGATGAATCATGCGGTAAATGTACACCTTGCCGTATTGGTACTAAGAGATTGTATGAACTTCTTGATAAAATCACAAAAGGTCAGGGAACACTTGAAGATATCGACAAACTTGAAGAACTCTGCTATTTCATTAAACAGAATTCTCTTTGTGGTTTAGGACAGACTGCTCCAAACCCTGTTCTTTCAACTCTTAAATACTTCAGAGATGAATATATTGCCCATGTAGTAGACAAAAAATGTCCTGCCGGCGTATGTAAAGATCTTCTTACATATGTTATTGATCCTGATAAATGTAAAGGATGTACAATGTGTGCAAGACAATGTCCTGCCGGAGCAATTACAGGTACTGTTAAGGTTCCACATGTTATTGATACTGACAAATGTGTTAAATGTGGTGCTTGTATGTCAACATGTAAATTCGGTGCAATATCAAAGAAGTAGGAAAGGAGCAAGAATACAATGGAAATGATTAATATTAAAATAAATGGTATGGATATTTCCGCACCAAAAGGTTCTACAATATTAGAAGCTGCAAGACTTGCCAATATTGATATTCCTACACTTTGCTACTTAAAGGAAATCAATGAAATCGGTGCCTGTCGTATGTGTATGGTAGAAGTTGGTCTTAAACCAGGCGGTCCTAGAAAATTATGCGCAGCATGCGTTTATCCAATTGCTGAAGGTATGGACATCTACACTAATACACCAAAGGTAATTGCAGCAAGAAGAAAGAATCTTGAATTATTATTATCAAATCATAACAAGAGCTGTCTCTCATGTGTGAGAAGTGGCAATTGTGAGTTACAGAAATTATGTAAGGATATGAATGTTGAAGATGCCAATTTATATGAAGGTGAAACTACACCATCAGAAATTGACGATTCTGCAGCTCATATGTATAGAGACAACAGCAAATGTATCTTATGCAGAAGATGTGTTGCTGTATGTGAAAAGACACAGGGTATCGGCGTAATCGGTGCCAACGAAAGAGGATTTAGTACTTTTATCGGAAGTGCTTTCGATATGGGACTTGGCGAAACAAGCTGTGTATCATGTGGCCAGTGTATCGCTGTGTGTCCTACAGGTGCTCTTAGTGAAAAGGATTACACTGCTGAGATTATGGAAGCCATTGCAGACCCAACAAAGCATGTTGTTGTTCAGACAGCTCCAGCCGTAAGAGCATCACTTGGTGAAGCATTTGGTTACCCTATCGGAACTGATGTTGAAGGAAAGATGGCAGCAGCTCTTAGAAGAATCGGTTTTGAAAAAGTATTTGATACTAACTTCTCTGCCGACCTTACAATTATGGAGGAAGCTACAGAATTCCTTGACAGAGTAAAGAATGGTGGTACTCTTCCACTCATTACTTCTTGTTCTCCGGGATGGGTTAAGTTCTGTGAACATTATTACCCTGATATGATAGACAACTTAAGCAGTTGTAAATCACCACAGCAGATGTTTGGCGCAATTCTGAAAACATATTATGCTGAAAAAATGGGATGGGATGTTAATGATATCGTCAGTGTATCTGTAATGCCTTGTACAGCCAAGAAGTTTGAAATCGGTCGTGAAGACCAGTCAGCTGCAGGTGTTCCTGACCTTGACTATACAATTACAACAAGAGAACTTGCAAGACTTATTAAACGCCTCGGCATTGACTTCAATTCATTACCTGATGAAGCATTTGATGACCCTCTCGGACGTTCAACAGGTGCTGCAGTAATATTTGGTGCCACGGGTGGTGTTATGGAAGCTGCTCTTAGAACAGCTGTTGAAACCCTTACAGGTGAAGAACTCAAGGATGTTGAATTTAAAGACGTTCGTGGAACAGAAGGCATCAAGGAAGCTACTTATAATGTTGCAGGCATGGAAATTAATGTTGCCGTTGCATCAGGACTTAAGAATGCTGCTGCCGTTCTTGACAAAGTTAAGAGTGGCGAAGCAAATTATCATTTCATTGAAATCATGGCTTGTCCTGGCGGATGTGTAAATGGTGGCGGTCAGATTCAACAGCCTGCTTCAGTACGTAACTTCACTGATATTCGTGGTCTTCGTGCTGCTGCTCTTTATAGAAATGATGCTGCAAAGGATATCAGAAAGTCTCATGAAAATCCGGATATCAAAACATTATATGCTGAATATCTGGGAGAGCCTGGAAGTCATAAGGCACATGAACTTCTGCATACAACATATGTTAAGAGAAGTATTAATTAGTAGTTAATATTTATCTGTTAATAAAAATCCCCGCCAGTTTTACTGGCGGGGATTTGAATTTTATACATCAACTTAGTTGCCTTCCCATAATTACACCCATAACTGATGCCATCATCAGTCCTCTTGTCCATCCACTGGAATCACCCAGACAATGAAGATTCTTTACATTTGTATTAAACTTTTCGTCCATTTTGACTTTATTACTGTAAAATTTTAATTCAGGTGAATATAATAATGTTTCTGTCCCTGCAAACCCCGGAACAACATGGTCAACTGCCTGTATAAAATTAATTATATTGGTCATTGCCCTGTATGGCATTGCCGCAGTAATGTCTCCTGCTATAGCATCTGGAAGTGTTGGTTTTACATTAGACTGGCTAAGTTCCTTTGGCCATGTCCTCTTTCCTTCCAGAATATCTCCATACCGCTGAACAAGAATCTGCCCGGATGCAAGCATATTAGTAAGTTCACCAACCTTTCTTGCGTATTCAATAGGCTGATTAAACGGATGGGTAAAATTATGCGAACACAAAATTGCAAGATTAGTATTCTGGGACTTTAGTTCCTTATATGAATGTCCGTTTACTACTGCAAGATTATTATCATAATTCTCCTGACTTACAAATCCACCGGGATTCTGACAGAAGGTACGCACTTTATTCTTAAATGGCTTAGGATATCCTATAAGTTTTGATTCATATAATACCTTATTAACATCCTCCATAATTTCATTTCTTACTTCTACTCTCACTCCTATATCAACTGTCCCGGGAGCATGGGCAATATCATATTTGGCACATATCTTTTCGAGCCAGTCTGCACCTCTGCGTCCTGCTGCTATAATAATATCTTCTGCAAATATTTCCATCGAATCATTGCCTGATGTTTTTTGTATAACGATACCTTTACATTCATCATCTTTTAATATTACATCAACGCATTCATATTCAAACAGTATTTCAACACCATTTTCCATAAGATAATGCTCTATTGCAGTATATATTTTCTGTGCCTTCTCCGTACCCAAATGTCTGATAGGGCAGTCGACAAGTTTCAATCCTGCCTGTATTGCCTTCTTTCTTATTTCCTTAACCTTTTCACCTTGATTTACTCCTTCAACATGAGTATCCGCTCCAAATTCCAGATAAATAGCATCTGTATAATTAATCATTTCCTGGGCATATTCTTCACCTATCAACGTTGGCAAATCCCCACCTACTTCATAACTTAATGAGAGCTTACCATCTGAAAATGCACCTGCGCCTGAAAAACCTGTTGTAATATTGCATGGTTTACATCCCACACACCTCTGAGTCTTTGTCTTTGGACACTTTCTGGTTTCAATCGGGCTACCTTTTTCAACAATTACAATTTTTTTGTCAGAGCCATTTCTAAGCATTTCAATAGCCGTAAAAATTCCTGCAGGTCCTGCCCCAACTATTACTACATTACACTTCATTTTGCTACCTCCGTTCTAACGCGATTTACCGCATTATGCCATCCTTCTATCTGATTATTAAGCTTATTTTCATCAATAAGTGGAGTAAATATTTTGCATCCCTTCCTGTGCTGAATTATATCCTCCGTACTCTTCCAATACCCTGTTGCCAATCCTGCCAGATATGCAGCTCCTAATGCCGTTG
Source organism: Eubacterium sp. (assembly GCA_051879635.1). GTDB lineage: Bacteria > Bacillota > Clostridia > Lachnospirales > Lachnospiraceae > JBJEMK01. The sequence continues at coordinate 11,585 of JBJEMK010000171.1, read as the reverse complement.
TTTCAATTACATCCGGTCTTCTTACAATACACGATAATATATCTGCCTGAAACTGCATAAGAAAATTATTGGCTGATGCTCCTCCGTCAACATTTAATTCCTTTAACTCAATTCCTGAATCGTTTTTCATTGCCTCAAGAACATCATATGTCTGATACGCCATAGATTCCAAGGCTGCTCTTATAAAATGTGCCTTGTTAACACCTCTTGTAATACCAATAACTGCACCTTTTGCATATTGGTCCCAATATGGGGCCCCTAGGCCTGTAAATGCAGGTACTATATATACACCATTAGTATCATCTACTGTTACTGCATATTTTTCACTATCAGCAGCATTGTCTATGAGTTTCATTTCATCTCGAAGCCACTGAATGACAGCCCCCGCAACAAACACACTTCCCTCTAATGCATATTGGACTTTGCCATTAATTCCTATAGCAATGGTTGTAAGCAGACCGTTATCTGAACTTATTGCTTTACACCCTGTATTCATAAGCATAAAACATCCGGTACCATATGTATTCTTTGCTTCTCCCGGCCGGAAACAGCACTGTCCAAATAATGCTGCCTGCTGGTCGCCTGCAACTCCACTTATAGGAATTTTACTGCCAAATAAACTATCATATGTATATCCGAAAACTCCGCTTGAATCAGTTACTTCCGGCAATATGCCACGTGGAATATCAAGCATTTCAAGTATTTCTTCATCCCACTTTAATTCATGAATATTATAAAGCATGGTTCTTGAAGCATTAGTATAATCAGTTGCATGTATGCTTCCATTGCTCATTTTCCACATAAGCCATGTGTCCACTGTTCCAAATAGAAGCTGCCCTGCTTCAGCTTTTACTTTAACACCCTCTACATTATCCAATATCCATTTTATCTTGGTCGCCGAAAAATATGCATCTGCAATAAGCCCTGTTTTTTCACGTATTTTTTTATCGAAACCACACTTTTTTAATTCCTCTATATATGGAGCTGTTCTTCTGCATTGCCATACAATTGCATTATATACAGGCTCGCCGGTTTCCCTATCCCATATAATAGTTGTTTCCCTTTGATTAGTTATTCCTATAGCCTCAATATCAGCACCTGAAACTTTAGCCTTATCTAATGCTGACTTTGCCACCTCCATCTGGCTTTCCCATATTTCGTTCGGATTATGCTCGACCCATCCGGGAAACGGATAAATCTGCGTAAATTCCTTCTGCGCCAGAGATATAATCTGCCCCTTCTTATCAAATAAAATGCATCTTGAACTGGTTGTCCCCTGATCAAGTGCCATAATGTACTTTTCCATAAAACCTTCTCCTAATGTATTCTATATATAGACACTATACGCAAATCAGACTACATACACCTTAAGCATATTTGTTTTTCCTGAAACTCCTAATGGCACCCCTGCCGTTATTACTACTATATCATCTTTATATAATAATCCCGAATCTTCAGCTTTGCGCATAGAATGTTCAAACAAGTCAAAAACATCTCTTTCTTCTTCTAACAAAAGAGGTGTAACACCCCACGACATATTTAGCTGACGACATACATTTTCTTGTGTAGTACAAGCTATTATATCACATTTAGGTCTGTATCTTGAAACCATTCTTGCTGAATATCCTGATTTTGTTACAGTAATTATTGCTTTAGCATTGAGATCATGAGCAGTAGTGCATGTGGCGTGTGATATTGCATCTGTTATATCCGGATTGGCATTCCTTGCTAATGCATCAAATCTCTTTTTATAATTAATATCCTCTTCAGTTCTATTTGCTATCTTAACCATCATTTTTAATGCTTCTATAGGATATAAACCTGCCGCTGTTTCTCCTGAAAGCATAATTGCACTGGTACCATCATAAATAGCATTAGCAACATCTGCTGTCTCAGCTCTCGTAGGTCTTGGATTTTTCATCATTGAATCAAGCATTTGTGTTGCAGTTATAACCTGTTTGCCCGCTTTATATACCTTATCAATTATAACCTTCTGTATTACCGGAACTTCTTCTGATGGTATTTCGACACCCATATCCCCTCTGGCAACCATTATACCATCTGAAACCTTTATTATCTCATCTATATTTTCAACTCCCTGAGCATTTTCTATTTTAGAAATTATTTTAATCGTATCACACTTTGCCTCATCCAAAATGCTCCTTATCTTTAAAACATCTTCTGCACTTCTTACAAATGATGCCGCAATAAAATCAAACCCATGTTCTATACCAAACATAATATCTCGCTTATCCTGCTGGCTTACATATGGCATAGACAAACTGACGTCAGGAATATTTACTCCTTTTTTATTGGAAACAACTCCTCCATTAGTAACCTTGCATACAATATCCGTATCTGTTATTTCCATTACAATCATTTCAATAAGTCCGTCATCTATCAATATCTTATCGCCTACTGTAATATCATGTATCAGTTCTTTATATGTTATTGAAACTATCTCATTATTACCCTCTACATCTCTGGTAGTAAGCGTAAATGTCTGTCCATTAACAATGGTTGTTTTCCCTTCTTCAAATGTTTTCAGTCTTATCTCCGGTCCTTTAGTGTCCAGCAATGCTGCAACCGGGATTCCCGTATCTTTTCGTATAGCCTTTAATTGATTCAACCTTCTCAAATGTTCTTCATACGTACTGTGGGAAAAATTAAATCTGGCAACATCCATACCATTTATAACTAATTCCTTTAATACATTTTCCTTGTCAGTTGCCGGTCCCAACGTGCAGACTATCTTTGTTTTTCTCATATCTTACTCCTGTCAAAAAATTCTTCATATTTTAATATGTACATCTTGTTTCAAAATATGCCTGCATCATATTTAATTATATCACATAAATACAGACAACTAAAGATTATATAATATTTAATATTACAATTGAACTTTTATTCTGTTAAAATTTTGTTAAAGTATTTTTATTTAAAAACTATTGACAAATTTCATTTATAATGTTAAAATTAGTAATCATTACTATTATTGATTTGGAGATCTTATATATGATTAAAAAAAGCAAGCAGAGAGACTACATTTTTGAATGTATTTCCAAAAGATGCGATCACCCTACTGCAGATATGATTTATATGGATGTTAAGGAACATTTTCCTAATATAAGTCTTGGAACCATATATCGTAACCTTTCACTGCTTTCTGATATGGGTGAAATTCTAAATCTTAATATTGGCGATGGCAAAGACCATTTTGATGCTAACACTTGTTCCCACCAACATTTTATTTGTAATGAATGTGGCTGTATTCAGGATATTTTTATGGAAGATCTTGATTTTGTTAATCAATTAGCCGAAAAGAATTTTGATGGTACTATCACAGGAAACTGCATTTACTTTCATGGTCTGTGCAACAATTGTAAAAAGAAAAAATGAGTAATCCGGACAAATAATAATAATGACAATTAAAATAAAATATATTAATTTATAAAGGAGAAAAAATTATGGCTAAATATGTATGCGCAATTTGTGGTTATGTTCATGAAGGAGACCAGCCACCAGAGGCCTGTCCTATCTGCAAGGCACCTGCATCAAAATTTGAAAAACAGGAAGGCGAAATGTCATGGGCTGCTGAACATGTAGTTGGCGTTGCTTCTGACGTATCTGAAGACATTAAAAAAGATTTAAGAGATAATTTTACAGGAGAATGTACTGAAGTTGGTATGTATCTTGCTATGGCAAGAGTTGCACATAGAGAAGGTTACCCTGAAGTTGGTATGTACTATGAAAAAGCTGCCTATGAAGAAGCTGAACATGCAGCAAAGTTTGCTGAACTTTTAGGTGAAGTTGTTACAAATAGCACAAAGAAAAACCTTGAACTCCGCGTGGCTGCTGAAAATGGTGCTACAGCAGGTAAATTCGACCTTGCCAAAAGAGCAAAAGCAGCAGATCTTGACGCTATTCATGATACAGTACACGAAATGGCAAAAGACGAAGCTAGACATGGCAAGGCATTCGCAGGACTTCTGAAAAGATATTTTGGTTAAGTTGTATTTCTAATTAAAAAGAACTATTGTAATAAATTTTACAATAGTTCTTTTTTGTTTATATATTTATTTCTTTGTTTTAACTGGCTTAGCTTTGCTCCAGGATGAATAATACCTAACCCCATTCACCTTTTTATATGTACAGATTCTGACATAATATTTTTTATTTGCTTTAAGTTTTTTAAGCGTAAGCCTTGTTTTTGATTTTTTTACTGTCTTTGTTACAGTAGTCTTTTTGGTAAACTTTTTGCTTGTTGAATACTGTATCTTATATCCTGTTATCTGACTTGATATTTTTTTCCATGTAACTCTGAATCCTCTTGATTTTGCTGTCAGTTTTGAAATCCTTGAAGCCTTTGGCTTGATTGTAAAGGTTCTTGTAATTGTGCCACTGTAGTTACCTTTAAATTTAATTGTAACTGTGGCCTTACCAACTGACTTATTATTATTATATGTAACTGTATAATTACTTGATGCAATTTTATTTCCGTTACTGTCTTTTACGGTTACTTCAGGTTTTAATAATTTTCCTGTGTATGTGTATGTTGTCTTTGACAATTCAGCTGACTTAATCTTTGCAATCGTTGTACTACTCTTTATATCTCCACATACACTACATTTTGTCACAATACTTCCGTTCTTTGATGTGGTTGCCTTCGTTATAGTAGTTTTATAATTATGTCCCAAAGAATCTGTATGATCTGACGTAAATGTATCACCACAAACTTCACATATATATTTTGTATATCCTCCGGTTGTGCATGTTGGTTTAATAACTGTTTCCACATATTCATGTGAATCACACTCAATATCTGTATTTTCTTTATCATATATGTAATTCCACGATGTGCCTACATAACTTCCGTTT
>JBJEMK010000171.1:0-6607 GCA_051879635.1 Eubacterium sp. | reverse complement strand
CATATGCCGTATAAGTTTCATCATTATAAAAATCTGATGATGTAACTGAATCTATCGTATAACTTGAGCCTGTACCAAGAACTTCTCCGTAACCGTTCTCTGCATCATACCTGTACCATTCGTATGTGAACTTTTCATCTGTAACATCCAATTCGTTATAATCATAATCATATATTACAATAGTAAATGTTACACTGTCTCCTTCTGATGCATATTCATCTCTTCCACTCGCATAATATGTATTATCTTTATCATAAATATAGTTCCAAGATTCACATACATAACTTCCGTTTACATATACTTCGCACACATATGCCGTATAAGTTTCATCATTATAAAAATCTGATGATGTAACTGAATCTATCGTATAACTTGAGCCTGTACCAAGAACTTCTCCGTAACCGTTCTCTGCATCATACCTGTACCATTCGTATGTGAACTTTTCATCTGTAACATCCAATTCGTTATCATTATAATCATATATTATAGGAGTGAATGTTACACTGTCTCCTTCTGATACGTATTCTTCGCTGCCATATGCATAGTACTCATCTGTACTTGCTTTAACTTTTGTAATGCTGATACCATTCATCATTGTAACAGTCATTACAACTATTAGTAGTAATGATATTGCCTTATTTAATCTATACACTATATTTCCCTCCTTATAAGTTTATAAATTAATTAAATTATACATTAAAATACAAGCACTGACAAGTATGGCTGAGAAAATAAATATGTAAAGCGTGCACAAGGCACGCCGTATCTATCTAAAGCAACAGACTAAAAGGGTTATTGAACGATTTCTCGTCGTAGAAAAGTCCGTTTGCAAATCTTATAATACATTTTATTCAAAAAATGTAATGATGTGCATTTTATTCCACAAACTCCCTGCTATTCGTATGCCAGATAGTCTAATGGATCAACAGGTTCTCCATCTTGTTCTAACATAAAATACAAATTATACCCCTCGTTTGAATAGTAAATTGAAGGTTCTCCTATATAAGCTATAGTATCTCCTGCACTAACTGTATCTCCTGCCTCAATTATCTGATTGATAACCTGACCATAAGTAATCTCATATTCTCCTCCGATTGACATAACAATATATGTTCCCAGTTCCTCATTTTCACCCACTTCAGTAATAACACCATCAGCAGCAGCCATGACCGGCATATATTCATCTCCTTGTATTACAATTGCAGGGTTAATTTTATATTCATCCAGTGTAGGAAAATAAACTGTATTATCTACAGAATATTCGAGTATTACTTCTCCTTCGATAGGCCAGCATAACGTATCATTTTCCGAAAATGTAAGTGCTGATGAATTGACTGTATTTTCACTTACAACCTCTTCACTGCCATTTTCTCTGTCCTCTACTTTACCATCATCTGCAACCCTGTCTCCTTCGGTTTGTGTTTCTGTACCATTTGCATCTTCAGCCTGGGTATTAGCCGCCTGTGCATTAGCCGGATCCTCATCTTTTGCATTTTCATTGTCATTTAAAGAATCTTCATTTGATTGTGTGGTATTTTGACTTACATTATTTAAATCAATTATACTTCTTGTCCCATTACTTAAATAATATACTCCTATTGACAGCATTGCCATCAAAAAACACCCTAATATTGTTGCTAATACTTTCTTATTCACATTAATCACCTCGGTATTAGCATTGCCTAAACCTGAACTTTTATTCAATTTATTTACTAATTTTTATTGTTTCATCTTCAGTATTTTTAACAGCAGAAGAAAATATTTCATAAGCCTCATCTGCTTTATCTCCATACTTGGCCTGCATTTGTACAAAAGTCATATAGTCAATCCCCATATCATCTGCTGTAATATACTCGTTTCCATCTGTAAGGGCATATAACATTGTACGGATTAGTATTGAACGTTTTTCCAACTCATCCTCATCAGCATCTGCCTCCATTTGATACGCCAATACATATGGTATAAACCTTTCAATACTCATTTTCTTAGTATATCCATCTGACTCCAATAAAATTTTCAAATCATAATCTTCATTATCAAACCATCCGATTTCTTTATCTGAATGTAGCGCCAGTGTAAATAAATATGGAAATAGAACAATAAATATTGAGACAATGATATACTTTCTTATATTTCTAATTTTAATTCTATACATATTAGCATCATACTTCCAAATACTATGTAATATATAAATATGATTTAAATATACCCGATAATGACAAAAAGGAGTCACTACACTGTGTGAAGTAACTCCTTAATTTACATTATGTGTTTACATATCAACTTTTACTTTTTTAAGATGCCATATATCTCTTACATATTCTTCAATAGTTCTGTCAGATGTAAACTTTCCTACATTTGCTACATTTAATATAGCTTTCTTTGCCCATCCGCTTTCATCACGATATGCAGCTTCAACTTTACTTTGCGCTTCTGCATACGATTTAAAATCCTTGAGAATAAAGTATGTGTCTGCACGATCTGAACTATTCGTATTAAGAAGAGAATCATATATATCGCGAAATCTTTCCGGATCATCTGGAGAATAAAATCCATTAATCAGCTGCATAAGCACTTGACGTATATCCATATCATTGTTGAAAATTTCCATAGGATTATATCCACCATTATTCTCATAATTGATTACTTCATCTGAAGTAAGACCAAAAATAAAGGCATTTTCCTCACCTACTTCTTCAACAATTTCAACATTGGCCCCATCCATTGTTCCAAGTGTAATTGCGCCATTAAGCATAAACTTCATATTACCTGTACCTGATGCTTCTTTACTGGCTGTTGAAATCTGTTCACTTACATCAGATGCAGCAAAAATAATTTCTGCATTTGATACTCTGTAGTTTTCTATAAATATTACTTTTATCTTACCATTTATAGATTTATCATTATTAATTACATCTGCAACACTGTTAATAAGTTTGATCGTAAGTTTTGCTCTCTTATAACCTGCTGCAGCTTTTGCACCGAATATAAATGTTCTTGGATAGAAATCCATCTCCGGATGTTCCTTAATCTTATTATATAAGTACATAACATGTAGAATATTGAGAAGCTGACGCTTATATTCATGAAGTCTCTTTACCTGAACATCAAAAATAGATCTTGGGTCTACTTCTATTCCATTATGCTCCTTGATATATTCAGCCAGACGCAACTTGTTCTGATACTTAATATTCATGAACTCTTTCTGACATTTCACATCATCAGCGTATACTTCCAATTCTTTAATATGTGGAAGATTTGTAATCCAATCATTGCCAATCTTATCAGTTACCCAGTCTGCAAGTAGTGGATTACCATGAAGCAAAAACCTTCTCTGCGTAATGCCGTTTGTCTTATTATTAAATTTATCAGGAAACATTTCATAGAAGTCCTTTAATTCCTGATTTTTAAGAATTTCCGTATGGAGCCTTGCCACACCATTTACAGAAAATCCTGCACATATTGCCAGATGTGCCATCTTAATCTGTCCATCATAAATAATTGCCATCTTACTAACTTTTTCATGATTTCCCGGATACTTATTCTGAATTTCAATAATAAATCTTCTGTTTATTTCTTCAATTATCTGATAGCATCTTGGAAGCAGTCTGGAGAAAAGCTCAATTGGCCATTTTTCAAGTGCCTCACTCATAATTGTATGGTTTGTATATGCACAGGTCTTTGTAGTAATTTCCCATGCCTCGTCCCATTCCAGACAATAAACATCCATCAGCAATCTCATAAGTTCTGCTATTGTAAGTGTCGGATGCGTATCATTAAGCTGGAATACGACTTTATCAGAAAGATTTCTCAAGTCATCATGCTTATCAAGATACTTTTTAAGTGCCGTCTGAATGCTTGCTGAAATAAAGAAATACTGTTGTTTTAATCTAAGTTCTTTACCTGCATAATGATTATCATTTGGATAGAGTACATCGCAAATTGTTTTTGCAAGATTCTGCTGTTCTACAGATGCCCTGTAATCGCCTTTATCAAACTCATCCAGATTAAAATGCTGTATTGCTTCTGCATCCCATATGCGCAGAGTATTAACGACATTATTACCATATCCTACTATAGGCATGTCATATGGTATTGCCCTTACTGACTGATATCCTTCCTGAATAAAATGATTTCTTCCTGTAACATCCTGCTCAACACGTACATATCCGCCAAACATTACTTCACAGGCATATTCTTCTCTTCTTATTTCAAATGGATTACCATTTCTTAACCAGTTCTCAGGTATTTCCTTCTGATATCCGTCTTCTATTTTCTGTTCAAACATTCCATATTTGTAACGTATACCACAGCCATATGCCGGATAGCCCAATGTTGCAAGGGAATCAAGGAAACATGCTGCCAGTCTGCCCAGTCCACCATTACCTAATGCCGCATCAGGTTCCTGATCTTCTATAACATTTAAGTCTAGTCCCAACTCATTTATAGCCTCTTTTATTTCATCCCTGGCAGACATATTAATAATAATATTTCCTAACGCCCTGCCCATTAAAAATTCCATAGATAGGTAATACACTGTCTTGGCATCAGCTTTTTCATATTCCCTCTGTGTAGCCATCCACTGGTCAATTACCATATCCTTTACTGCATAAGCAACTGCGTCAAATTTTCTCCTGTCAGAAAGTTCCTCCAGAGGTTTCCTATATAAAAGCTTAGCCATATCTTTTATTCTGTTTTTAAACTCCTCTTTTGAGAATGTATCTGCTGTCTGTGTAGCTGATGTAACTTTCTTTTTAGCTCCCATGTTTTAGTCCTCCTATCTGTTTATAAAACTTTCTCCACTCCCAGTACAACATTTTCCCCATTTATGTTCCACTCTTTATGATATTCACTCATATTATCAAATACAATATCATTTGCCAGAACTTCATTCTTAATCTCCTGCATATTGTCTTTCATTATCTTTACAATAGCATCGTTTTGTGAAACATAAACAATTATCTTATCCATAACTTCAAAATCTGCTTCTTTTCTCATGGTCTGAATTTTACTTATTAATTCTCTGACAAACCCCTCTTCAAGAAGCTCAGGAGTAAGATTGGTATCCAGAACAACCGTTACATTACTATCGCTTTCTGATACATATCCTTCCATCTGTGTCATATCTATCAAAAGATCATCTTTGGTCAGAATAACCTGTGTTCCATCAATATCAAAGTCAAGTGATCCCTTTTCATTAAGTTTATCCATGGCTTCATTACCATCTAATTCTGCCAGTAACTCCTTGATTTTACCCAATACTTTACCATACTTAGGTCCTACTGTCTTTAATTGTGGTTTAAAAGTATATGTGGTAAATCCTCTTATATCATCTGTAAACTCAACATTCTTTACATTAAGTTCTTCAGCGATAATTTCTTTGAAGAAATCAGATAATTTCCATTCTGCTTTGATGAACATTTTTCCAATTGGCTGACGATTTTTAATGTTAGATGCATTTCTGCATGCGCGTCCCATAACAACTGCATCCAATACATTTTCCATGTCAGCCTCCAGATTTGTATCTATCCACTCTTCCTTAATAGTTGGAAAATCACAAAGATGAATACTTTCCGGTGCTTCTTTATCAACCTTTCTGACAAGATTCTGATATATATCCTCTGTCATAAATGGAATCATTGGAGCTGCTGCCTTACTCATAGTAACTAATGCAGTATATAATGTCATATACGCATTAATTTTATCTTGTGGCATACCTTTTGCCCAAAAACGTTCACGTGAACGACGCACATACCAGTTACTCATTTCATCAACAAAGTCCTGAAGTGCTCTTGCAGCTTCCGGTATCTTATAATTTGCAAGACTGTCATCTACAACTTTTACTACTGTATTAAGTTTAGATAAAAGCCATTTATCCATTACAGGCAATTTATCATATTCAAGTTCATGCTTTGTCGGGTCAAATTTATCTATATTCGCATATAGTACATAAAATGCATACGTATTCCACAATGTTCCCATAAATTTACGCTGTCCTTCCATAACAGCTTTTCCATGAAATCTGTTTGGAAGCCATGGTGCACTATTAATATAAAAATACCATCTTATGGCATCAGCACCATACTGCTCAAGTGCATCAAATGGGTCTACTGCATTACCCTTGGATTTGCTCATTTTCTGACCATTTTCATCCTGTACGTGTCCCAGAACAATTACATTTTTATATGGAGCTTTATCAAATAATAATGTTGATTCCGCAAGTAGTGAATAGAACCATCCTCTTGTCTGGTCAACCGCCTCTGAAATAAAATCTGCCGGGAACTGTTTTTCAAATAACTCCTTATTTTCAAAAGGATAATGATGCTGTGCAAATGGCATTGCTCCTGAATCAAACCAGCAGTCAATAACCTCCGGCACTCTCTTCATTGTCTTTCCACAGTCAGGGCAGACCAGATAACTGTAGTTTTCTACGATTCCCAGTACCGGAATATCCATCTGTCTTGCCATATTGTAAGCTTTCTTTACAATCATCTTTACAAGATCCTGAGGGGATGAAGCGATCACAACTCCGTCTACCGGGAGAGACTGGAACACTGTGAGGGGAACATCCCCAGTTCCCGGTGGCATATCTACAAACAGATAATCC
>JBJEMK010000170.1:0-6870 GCA_051879635.1 Eubacterium sp. | reverse complement strand
TCATGCCATGTCAGGGTCATCCGGCTATTGATGATAAAATGTTAGAGCGTGATGTCCAATTGACCGCCGGAGGACCAGACCCGGAAAAAGAAGAAAAAGTATTGCTCTCAAGGCACAGGGTATCCAGGATCTACTATTTAAAAAAATTCTTTGATTATCCTGTTTCAATGAAACCGCAGACGTTTATTAATATGGGCTTTGTAAGAACAGTAAAAGCAGGGGTTGGATACATGTATTCTGCAGTTGCTAAGCGAAAAGAGAACAATCTTGAAGACTTTATGATAAATAGATTTGGAAGACCTCTTTATAATATGTTCTTTAAAAATTACACAGCAAAGGTATGGGGAAGGGAACCCAAAGACATAAGTGCTGCATGGGGAGCCCAGCGTATAAAAGGCTTATCTTTATCCAAAACTATAGCAGATGGATTAAAGAAGCTTTTTGGCATAAAGAATAGAGGTAAGGTTGAAACTTCGCTTATTGAAAGCTTTTATTACCCTAAGCGCGGCCCCGGTCAGTTATGGGAGAGCATGAGAGATGAGATAATAAATATGGGCGGAGAGATTATAATGAATGCGGAAGTTTCTCATTTTTCATGTAAAGAAAGCTCAAAAAATATAACATCACTTACATATATAAAAGAAGGCAGTAAATATGAAGTAAAGGGCGATTATTTTATATCAACTATGCCTATATCAGAACTAGTCAAAGCTCTTAATGATGTGGTAAAAGATAAAGAAGTAAAGCAAATTGCCGAAAATCTTCCATATAGAGATTTTATGACAATAGGATTGTTAGTTAATAAGCTTAAGATTAAGAATAAGACTAAGATAAAGACAATGTCAGATATAGTTCCTGACACATGGATATATGTTCAGGAAGATAATATAAAGATGGGACGTATACAAATCTTTAACAATTGGTCACCATATATGGTAAAAGATCCGCAAAATACGGTATGGATTGGGCTGGAGTACTTTTGTAATGAAGGTGACCAAATGTGGAATATGTCAGATGATTCTTTCAAGAGTATGGGAATTGCAGAATTAGTATCGATGTGTATAATCGATGTAAATGATGTAATAGATTCTACATGTATAAGAGTCAAGAAAGCATATCCGGCATATTTTGGTACATATGACAATTTTGACAAAGTAAAGAAAGAATTAAATACATTTAATAATCTTTATTGTATAGGAAGAAATGGACAACACAGATATAATAATATGGATCATTCAATGTTAACAGCAATGGAGGCGGTCAATGTGATTATGGGTAAGAAGGATAAGGATAAGATTTGGGATGTAAATGCTGAAGAGGAATATCATGAAGACAACAAGAATAAATAAAAAACGTATATTAATATATATTTTTATGTTTTTGCCGATACTAATAACAGGTATTACTATAAATAGTGATGCATGGTTTTTGTTAAACGGTGGAAGATACATATTGAACAATGGATTTCCTTATATTGAACCTTTTACTATACATACAGGGCTCAATTATGTAATGCAGCAATGGATGACATCGGTTATTTTTTACAAAATATATAGTATAGCCGGAACAATAGGATTAATTACATTAGTTTATATTATTTTTATTATTATAATAGTCTCCATATATAAGTTATGTATGATTGTGAGTAAAAACAATTTTCTTGTGTCAGTTGTATCAACATTTGTTTCAGCAATATATATAAGTTTTCAAATGACAACCAGGCCGCAGATATTTACTATACTTATTCTTGTTTTGGAAGTGCTTGTTTTAGAAAAATATATAAACAGTAATAAATGGCAGGAACTGATATGGCTTCCGATAATTTCAGTATTTTTTATAAATGTTCATGCTGCTATGTGGTTCATGCAATTTATTGTATTATTGCCATATATAATTGACTCTTATAATTTGGACCTTAAAGTTATAAAGGGGCAGGGATATCCTAAAAAACCTTTATTTATAACAGCTCTATTTATGTTTTTAGGAGGTTTCGTTAATCCATATGGAATAAAATCAATTACGTATGTTTTTGGTTCGTATGGCATTGAGGAAATTAATGATTATGTTAAGGAGATGCATCCATTAAATATTACACAATCAGTGGGACTCTTTCTTTTTCTGCTATTCTTTATTATTATTGCTTCTTTTATACTGTATAAGAAAGGAACAATGAGACTCAGATATGTGTTGTTGATGCTGGGATTTGGTTATATGTCATTGTTAACAGTAAGGAACATGTTTTTATTTTCTTCTTGTGCGGTATTTGGAATGGCATATTATTTTAAGGACCTACAGCTATCTACATATGTTGTTGCCAATATAAGTAAGCCACTTAAATCAGGAAGCAGCAAATTATTTAGAATAATAGTATCAGTATTAATGATTGCTGTGTTATGCTTTGGTATATTTTATAAGGTTACTACAATAGATAATAGTATTGTACAGAAGGATGCCGTAGATTATATATTAAAGAATTGTAACGTAGATACAGTTAAGATGTATACATCATATAATGATGGAGCATACGCAGAGTATATGGGCATTAAATGTTATATGGATGCGCGTGCAGAAGTTTTTTTAAAAAGCAAGAATGGAAAAGAAGACATATTTTATGAATATTGTCGGCTTCTAGATGGGAAGATATATTATAAAGATTTTTTGCAAAAATATAAGTTCACCCACATTATGGTAACTTCAGATGATATTTTATATGTGTTATTGGCACATGATAAGGATTATGAGATTGTTTATGAAGATAATTATTGTAAAATATATGCACCGGCAAATTAGCCGGTGCATTTTTTATTATATAGGAAATTCCTCTGAATTTCCTATATAATAAAAATACTCCGTGGGATCGCAGAGGCGCGGAAAGGTAGCTATTCTTACGAATCCGCGCCTCGCGAGAGAGTTCGCAAGCGAACTCTTTGTTCTAGGAATTTTACTTGATAGTTTAATACATCTGACGTTTTGCTTTTTTTAGCGAAAATGTAAATTCAGTTCCTTCTCCTTCCTTGCTGTTTACAGTAATTTCTTCGTCATGTGCCAGTAATATTTCTTTAACTATGGCAAGACCGATGCCTGAGCCACTTTTGTCAAGCCCACGAGAAGAATCTGTTTTGTAGAATCTGTCCCATATTTTTCCGATACTCTCTTGTGGAATACCAACACCATAATCTTTTACAGTAATAAGCACTTTGTCATCAGCATTAGCAAGATTAATTTCTATCTTAGAATTATCCTTGCTGAATTTAATAGCATTGTCAACAAGATTATATAAAACCTGTTCGATTTTTTTCATATCTGCATTGACCATAAATTGTCTTGGATAGTTTGCCTCAAGGTGTATGTTTTTTGCTTCACACCTGCCTTCAAAAATCCCCATTATTTTATCAATAGTTTCAGTAATAACAAAATCCTCATATTCAAGTTTTATAGTACTGGTACCCCAGTTTCCAAGTTCAATAAGACCGTTGGAAAGCCCGGAGAGACGTTCTGTTTCAGAAAGAACTATGCTGAGATATTTCTCATAATTTTCAGGTGGTATTGTTCCATCTAACATAGCTTCTATATATCCTCGAATTGATGTGAGGGGAGAACGAAAATCATGTGATATATTTGAAATAAATTTTCGTTGATATTCTTCAGTCTCATTAAGCTGATTTTTCATCTTGTTTAGTGAATTAGCCAGGTCTCCAATTTCATCATGCGAAGTTATGACGATGTCTTTTCTGGCAAAGTTTCCTTTTGCAAACTCTGTTGCTGCTTCAGAAACATTTTTAATTGGATTATAGATAAATAACATAAATATAATAAATAATATTAATGAAAATAAAATAATTACACCATAGGCTATGTAGGAAGTATAAGTAGTAGTATAAGCACTTTTCTGAATAGAGGATAAAGGATAATTAAGAATAACATAACCCGTAGTGTTATCATTTTTAACTATGGGATGAATTACGCTCAAAGTGTTATCATTAAATAAATCATAAAAAGTCCCCGTAAGATAATGTTTGCTATTAAAATCTTTTAAATTAAAATCTGGAATAGTACTTTCGGTAAAAGAGTTGCTACTATCAAAAACAATCTTATTTTGTGTATCTATAATCCATAGGTCATAATTTAGCAAAGCTGCAATGAGAGAAAGCTGTTCATCGCTGTTGGGTGAAGATAAATAGTCAGAAGCAATTTTGGAGGCTTCATTACGCATGTCTGATACCTGTTTGTCAAATAATGTTGAGTACATTATATTAGGTGAAATTGCCAAAATACTTACAAAACCCATAATTGCAAAAGCCAGATAACCTATGAGGATTTTCTTCATAAGTGATGGTTTCATTTTTCTGTGTTTTTTTTCTGCTGTTGTTTTTTTGCTCATTTAAACCGCCTGCCTTTAAAATAATATAGTTCTTTAAATTTATTTGGTAGCAAATTTATACCCTACACTCCACACAGTAGAAATTGCCCAATATTCATTGTCAGGAAGTTTTTCCCTTAAACGTTTTACATGAACATCAACTGTTCTGGTATCTCCTGCATAATCATATCCCCAGATATTATTAAGCAGCTGGTCTCTGTTAAAAACCTGATTAGGTGAAGATGCCATGAAATATAGAAGTTCTAATTCCTTTGGTGGCATTTCTATAATCTTGTTATTAAAAGTTACGGAATAATTTGTGATATTTATAGTAAGGTTTGGAAATTCAACAATCTTTGAAACGTCAGACGACGGCTGTAAATCTGCGACAGAAAATCTTCTTAAAACAGCCTTAACTCGGGCAACAAGTTCTTTTGTATCAAAAGGTTTGCTGATATAATCATCAGCACCCAGTTCTAATCCCAGAACACGGTCAAAGGTTTCACCTTTTGCAGAGAGCATAATTATAGGAACTGATGAAGTTTTTCTTATTTCACGGCAGACCTGATATCCATCCATGCCGGGCAACATAATATCTAATAAAATAAGGTCCGGTTCAAAAGCAACAAAAGCCGCAATGGCCGTTTCTCCATCATGTACCTTCATAGTTTCAAAACATTCTTTGTTTAAATAAAGAGAAATAAGTTCAGCTATATTTTCATCGTCATCAACGATAAGTATTTTTTGTTTATTCATAGTACCCTCCATATATAAAATAATAAAAAGTTAAAATTATTTAAACTCAACAATTGTAACGCCTGCATCACCCTCACCAAAAGTTCCTAGTCTGTATGATTTTACATATTTAGAACGACGCAGAAAATTGTGAACACCATTTCTTAAAGCACCGGTTCCTTTGCCATGTATAATAGATACTGATGTAAGATGTGCAAGGTACGCATCATCCAGGTATTTATCCAGAATTGCAATCGCTTCATCAACAGTTTTGCCTAAAAGATTAATTTCTGTAGGTACGGATAGCGATTTAGACATCTTTATCTTACCGGCGCCGGTTTTTATTCTGTCTGACGAAGGAGCAGATGGAACACTAATAATCTGCAGGTCTTTAATATTTACTTGAGAATGCAGACTTCCCATGCTTACATATAAATCGCCTTTGGCGTTTGGAAGTGAAGCTACGATGCCATCCAGATTAAAACTTATAACATGTACATGAGTACCTATATTAAAATCTTCAGGTTTATTAGTTCCTTTTAACGAAGGCTTTTTGATTGATAAATCTTGTTGTGTATTTCTTAATTTATTGCCAATACGATTTCTGGTTTCTTCAAGATTTCTGTTTGAACCGGCTTTGGAATATTTATTAATATCACGTATTGTGCGGTCAGCATATTCCTTAGCTTCTTTTAGAATGTCTTTGGCTTCTTCCCTTGCAGTAATGAGAATTTTTTCTTTACGTTCTTCAATATTTAAATACTTTGTCTCAAGTTCCAGTTTAAGATGTTCGATTTCCTTTTTATAGGTTGCAATTTCAGCACGTTCCTGTTCAATAATTGATTTATTTGCTTCAAGTTCGCTAATAACATCTTCAAAAGCTTTATCTTCGGCATTAATGCGGGTTTTTGCATCTTTAATTATATGTTCAGGAAGCCCCAGCTTTTGGGATATGGCAAAAGCATTGCTCTTGCCGGGTATGCCGATTAAAAGTCTGTAAGTAGGCTTTAGGGTTTCAACATTAAATTCGCAGCAAGCATTGGAAACATTTGGAGTTGAAAGAGCAAATAACTTTAACTCGCTATAATGCGTTGTTGCAATAGTACGAATCTGCATATTATGAAGAAAAGAAAGAATTGACATAGCAAGAGCCGCACCTTCAGTAGGGTCTGTTCCGGCACCAAGTTCATCAAATAGAACTAAGGAGTTACTATTTGCATTTTTTAAAATGTCAATAATATTAGTCATATGAGCAGAAAAAGTACTTAGGTTTTGCTCAATACTCTGCTCGTCCCCAATATCAGAAAAAACATCATCAAAAATACCAAGTGAAGAGCCATCAAATGCGGGTATATGAAGACCGGCCTGCCCCATAAGGGTAAGCAGTCCTACAGTTTTTAAAGATACAGTTTTACCTCCGGTGTTAGGACCTGTAATTATTAAAAGGTCAAATTCGTCACCCAGATAAATATCAATAGGAACAACTTTTTTCTGGTCCAGTAAAGGGTGACGTCCCTGTTTTATGTTAATGTATTTCTTGTCATTAAATTCCGGACGTGAACAATTAAGCTTCTTTGCAAGGGAAGCTCTGGCAAATATAAAATCCAGTTTTGAAATTAAATTCATATTATTTTTTATTGCATCAATATGTTCGCTCAAAAGGGTGCTTATATTAATAAGAATTTTTTCGATTTCATCCTGTTCCTGCACTGTCAGTTCACGCAATTCATTATTAAGTTTAACAACGGCCATAGGCTCAATAAAAACAGTTGAGC
>JBJEMK010000169.1:0-6996 GCA_051879635.1 Eubacterium sp. | reverse complement strand
TCAAATTAGGATTTTTGAATCGGTCCAAACCCGATTCACCTCCCCTTTTTAAACAACAACAAACAGGTATTAAAAAAAGATGCATGTCAATGCATCTTTTTTCTTTGCTAAAATATTTTTTCTCCTGACAATTCTCCCAAAGTTGTCTCTCCCCAGCTATAATTAGTCAGATAGTTACCCTTAAAAAGTTGCGAGAATTCTTCTTTTCCTGAAAGATAATCGTATAAATCACACTGGACTTTTTCAATTACAATCCGCCTCTTTCCATCTACTGATTCTATAACATCTGATATACCATATTCCTCTAAAATATTTTTAAGTCTAAGTGCTACTTTTCGATATCTGGCTAATGTAACTGAATTTGACGGTTCATCCTCCCACAAAAAACTTATCGCTTCTTCAGATGAAACATAACCTCCCCTCCGGTCAACCAGCAAGGCAAAAAGTTCTTTTGACTTTTGACTTCTAAATGCAATAGGCCTGTCACCCACAAAAACATCAAAATATCCAAATGTACGTATATATATTGCCTTTTTATTGTCATCATCCCGGTCTTCTTCTGATGTATTATTATCAACATTATACAGCATTACATAATATGGAGATGAATCTGAAGATGAACCTGAAGAATTTCTCTGCGATGAAATAGCTTTAATACGCCGCTCAATATTTGTATTTAAATCTATATATGTAAATTCTGCTTCTCCATTTTTTAAAAGTTCTGCAATTTTTTCAGTGCTAATACTGCTGTGACTGATAAACTCGTTTATATATGTACGCTTTTTCATTAAAAGCAGCCACTCTTCTTTTGAATATCCAAAAAAAGTGCAGACATTATCACTGGAATAAAGAGGTCTTACAAATCCATCACTTATCTCGAAGGCTGCGATGCCGTCTGTAAAGTGCATGACAATCTCCTGCATATTTTCATTAATACTTTTTAAAGACTCGTTTTCTTTTTTTAATAAATTGAGAACTTCATCATCAGGAATATTTCTACAACAAAACAAATTAGTTGAATCGTCGATTTTTAAAAATATGCCTGAGTAATCCTTCAGCCGTCCATTTGAAGACCACGCTCTATACTTTAATTGCATTGGCTGAAACTTTGATTCTTCACTCCTCTTTTTATAGAAATTTTCAAGGAAACTACTTACCTTTTGTCTATCATCTTCGTACACTATATTGTTAATATATTTTTCGATGGCATCCTTCATTTGCATCGAAATATTTTCAAAAGATTTAAACATACTTGATTTTTGACTGTATAAACATTTTACTGTACTATTCTTGAAATTATATTCAAAGATTGTATCATAAACATCTGTTAAAGCTTCAATATAACGATGCATTTCTATATCTTTTTTCTTATAATATCTCTCTGAGATATCCATGCATACACTTTGAAACTCTTCTTCGCCCTGTTCATTTATGCATTTGGTAACCCATCCAAAAACATATATTTTTGTTCCGTCAAATCGAAGCAGAGTCATCTCACCTGCCAAAGGTGCGGCATGACTGTAAACTCTTTTTAAATACAGAGAAAATCTGCGCCTTTCTTCTAAAGGAATTAATAAATATATGTTCTCCTTATACATATCAAGCAAATCATCATTGCTTTTGTTTTCAGGACAGTTCAGCATTTTGAGCATACTGTCGTTAATGTATGTAATTTTAGGCTGTTTTTCACATGTATACCTCATAAACCCGCAGGGAATAGTCTCATTTAAAAATTTAATATTTCTGTTTTCTGCCTTTATATTTGTAATATCCGTTAATACAGAATTTCCTACAAGCGTTCCATCATCCAGTCTGTCTGTGTAAATAGTATCACTTATGTAAATAATACAGCCATCCGCCTTAACAATACGATATTGTAATGTAACAGTTTCTTCATCATTAAGAGAAAGCTGTTTTATCGCATAACAATAATCTTCCCTATCATCAGGATGCACAAAAGACGCATACAAATCTTCACTTTCATCCAAAAGCTGTTCTTTATTTGTACCTATCATATTGCAAAGATTACGGCTTACATAGCCCAAATGGATAGGTTCCTGTAAAATATATTGATGAAATCCGTTAATATTTTCATGTAATATTTTTTCTGTATTCTTAATTACTTGTGCCATAACTTCCCCCATATTAAACATATGAATTTATTACTTTGTAATCAACATAATTCATTTAAAGATAGTATGCCACAAATTTAATTTTAAGTCAAAATATGGTGTATTACATCTATAATCAAGCCTCAAACTTATCGCGTAATTCATTTTTTTTAATTTTGCCACTTATGGTCTTTGGGAGCATTTTTGCAAATTCAATTACACGTATCCATTTATATTCTGCCAACTTGCTATTGCAGAAATCCTTAATCTCTTTTTCTAATTCTTTCGATGATTCATATCCCTTTGAAAGAACAATAAATGCTTTAATTGCCTGTCCACGCAGAGCGTCCGGAATACCAATAACACTACATTCTACAACAGCCGGATGCTCCATTAAAACATTTTCCACCTCGTAAGGTCCTACACGAAATCCACCTGTTTTAATAATATCATCAAATCTTCCATGAAACCAGTAAACACCATTTTCATCCATATAAGCTGCATCTCCTGTATGGTATACGCCTTGGCGCCATACATATTTATACTGCTCTTCATTATCAAGATAACTGCAAAAAATACCCGGCTGTCTGCCATTCTTCGGTGGCACAATTACTACTTCACCGATTTCTCCGGTCTCAACACAATTTCCCTCACTGTCATGCAATTCTATATTATATAATGGAGAGGCTGTTCCCATAGAACCTTCTATTGGAGTATGTCCTATAAAGTTTGCCGTAAGCAACGTTGTCTCTGTCTGTCCGTATCCTTCACACAATGGAATACCCGTACTTTCAGTAAAAATTCTAAAAACTTCCGGAGCCAGCTTTTCTCCTGCAGTTGAAGCACCCTTTAAGCCTGGCATTGGTGGTATCCCCTTTCGAACAAGATAGCGGTATACCGTAGGTGGTGCACAAAAAGTTGTAACTCCATAGCGGTTAATAATTCTTACCAGCTGCTTTGGATCAAAGTTATCAAAATCGCAAACCATAACTGCGCTTCCTACAAGCCACTGTCCGTAGATTTTTCCCCACGAAGCTTTTGCCCATCCGGTTTCAGCAACAGTAAAGTGTAATCCATTATCTACTGCCTGATGCCAGTATTTTGCCGTAACTATATGTGCTAAAGGATATGAAAAATCATGTATAACTCCTTTAGGATAACCGGTAGTCCCTGATGTAAAATACAGTAACATTGGATCTGTAACCAATGTTTCCTGTCTTTCAAGTTTGTTGTCTGCCAGCTGCATTTCTGCTGTCATATTTCTAAAGCCCTCAATATTTTCCTGTACGCTCCATATGTGACATTCTTTTTGAGCTTCTTTTAATGCAGCTTTGATTTTCTTAGGGACATTGTTTTGTGGGGTACACATAATTGCATCTACATCTGCTTCTCTGATTCTGTAGACAAAATCCTCTGTAGTCAGCATATGTGTTGCCGGAATCATAGTTATACCAAGCTTATGCAATGCTATTGTGGCAAACCAATATTCATAATGACGTTTTAACACTACCATTACCCTGTCACCACGTTTAAGACCTGCACCTTTAAATACATTTGCCATCTGATTACTATAATTCTTAATATCATTAAAAGAAAAAATTCTTTCTTCATTTTCAGTATTGCACCAAACAAGTGCTCTCTTTTCAGGTGTTGTGTCTGCTATGGCATCCACAACATCATATCCAAAATTGAAATTTTCCGGATAATTCAGTTTCATGCTTATCAGTGCACCGGATTCATCAACTTCTTCCCGGCAAAAATTACGATAAATACTCATAATAACTCCTTGTTTATTTAATAGGTTTGATTGCATTAGTACCAATATAGCGAAAACGATTATACCGTTTTCCTATTAAATCAGTATCTTTGACAAGCCCGGTAAGTTCTTCTGTTAAGAGTGAAGAAATACGCTCATAAAATTCTTTTTTGCCTATATCATTTTCAGACAAAATACATTCTATAACTCCCAAATCTTTTGCATCTTCAGCCGTCAGTTTCAAACTTGCAGCAGCATCCGGAGCTTTAGAAGAATCTTTCCAAAGAATGCTGGCACAGCCCTCAGGGGATATGACCGAATATACAGCATTTTGTAACATCCATACCCGGTCCGCAACAGCAAGGGCAAGAGCTCCTCCGCTGCCCCCTTCTCCAATTAAAATTGATATTATAGGTACTGACAAAGTTATCATTTCCATAATATTTTCAGCAATTGCCTGTCCCTGACCTCTTTTTTCGGCTCCAACACCACAATATGCTCCCGAAGTATCAATAAAACAAATAATAGGGCGTCCAAATTTCTCGGCCTGCCTCATTAGTCTCAAAGACTTTCTATAGCCCTCAGGATGAGGTGCGCCAAAATTACGCTTTGCACGTTCCTTTGCAGTATGCCCTTTTTCAATTGCAATTGCCGTTACAGGCATATCGCCAAGCATCGCAATTCCACCTACGATAGCCGGGTCATCAGCAAAACGACGGTCGCCATGGAATTCAATAAATCCTGTAAAAATATTTCTTATATAATCAAGCCCGGTAGGTCTGTTATTATTACGGGCAATTTTTACTATGTCATAAGGTGTCTGACTCATCTGTATGTCCTCCGTTGTGCATTTTTAGAACTTCTGTCAATAAATTCTTTTGCCTGTTACGTTCAACAATACAATCTATAAATCCGTGTTCCAGTACAAATTCAGACTTTTGAAATTCTTTAGGCAACGCCTTTTTTGTTGTTTGCTCTATCACTCTGGCACCGGCAAATCCTACTGTTGCTCCGGGTTCTGCCATAATAATATCTGCCTCCATGGCAAAACTTGCAGTTACACCACCGGTAGTCGGATCAGTTAGTACAGCAATATAAAGCAGTCCTGCATCACTATGATTTTTTACTGCAGCACTTGTTTTAGCCATCTGCATTAACGACAAAAGCCCCTCTTGCATACGCGCGCCACCTGAAACAGTGAATCCTATTACAGGAAGGTGATGTTTAGTTGCGTATTCAAATAAACAAGTTATCTTTTCTCCTACAACACTGCCCATACTTCCCATCATAAAGTGAGATTCCATTGCAAATATACAGCATTTTTGTTTTCCGATTTCTGCAGTACCACAAATAACAGCTTCTTCTTCATTACTCGCAGTACGTACCGTATCAAGTTTATCTTTATATCCCGGAAATTGCAGCGGATTACCTGATTTCATATCCGTATATAGCTCACAAAACGTGCCTTTATCAGTAATCATATTAATACGCCATCGGGCTTTCATTCGAAAATGATATCCACATGAACATACCAGCTTATTTGCCCAAAGACGGCTTATTGCAATGCTTTTATGACAATTAGGACAAGTCTTTTCAGGCTCACCTTCATCCTGCTGAATAGGAGCACCTGTTCGTCCGCCTTCTTCTAACTGATTTTTTGGTTTTAAAAATTTTATAAAAGCCATTATTTCACCTATTTCCCATAAATGTAAGATCATAGTTTCCAGACGTAAATCGTTCATCCTCAACTATATGTAATTGCTCTTCTATGTTTGTTGAAATTCCCTTAATAACAAGTTCACAAAGAGCAGCACGAAGTTTCCGAAGTGCTTCTTCTCTGGTTTTTGCATAAACAATTAATTTTCCAATCAGAGAATCATAATATGGTGACACTGACATGTCTTCAATAAGACAAGTATCAAATCGTACAAAAGGGCCACCCGGAACATGTAACATTTGTAATTTACCACAGCCTCTTGCATTGATACGACATTCAATAGCCGCACCATTTAAATTAATATCTGATTGTTCAAAGCTAAGTGGAATGCCAGCAGCCACACGAATCTGCCATTTAACAAGGTCAAACCTTGTTAGCATTTCAGTAACGCAATGTTCCACCTGAAGCCGGACATTCATTTCCATAAACCAGAAATTACCTTCAGGGTCAAGCAAAAATTCTAAAGTTCCCACTCCTACATACCCTACTTTTTTTATTGCATCAATAGTGCTTTCTATTATATTTTGCCTTTGTTTTGGAGTTACTCCCGGGGAAGGCGTTTCTTCTATAAGTTTCTGATTGCGCCTCTGCAAAGAACAGTCTCTTTCGCCAAAACATACAACATTTCCATATTCATCTGATAAAATCTGTAGTTCCACATGACGCGCAGGGAAAATATATTTTTCAAGATAGACAGAGCCGTCACCAAATGCTGCTATAGCTTCTGTAGTTGCCTGCAAATAAGCTTCTTCAATTTCTTCTGATGATTTAATTAAACGAATTCCCCGGCCACCTCCACCGGCACATGCCTTTAGCATTACAGGATAACCAAGCTGCTCAGCAGACTGCTTTACTTCTTCTATGGAACCTAATGCTTTTGTACCCGGTATAACTGAAAGATTTGTTTTTTCAAAAAGTTCTTTCAGCAGTGCTTTATCACTAAGCCGTTCCATATTGTCCGGATCAGGACCAATGAATGCTATTCCATTTTTCCTGCAAAGATTTGCAAAATGTGCATTCTCCGATAAAAAACCATATCCGGGATGTATAGCCTGTGCACCCGCCAGAATAGCTGTGCTTATAATTTGGTTTTCGTTTAAATAGCTCTCGGAAGCCTCTGCACCACCAATGCAATAGCTCTGATCTGCTAATGCCACATGCAGTGCATTTCTGTCTTCCTCAGAATATATAGCCACCGTTGCAACACCCATTTCCTTGCAGGCTCTTATGATTCTTATGGCAATTTCACCACGATTTGCAATAAGTATTTTTGAAAACATAAATTTTAAACTCCTGTTATAGCAAAAGAAAATTCTGCAGTTACACAGACTTTTTCATTAACGTATATCTTACCCTCGCTTCCAATCAGTCCCTCGTCGTAGCCCATGTCCCGGGGCCGCATGAAACGCAGC
>JBJEMK010000168.1:0-7010 GCA_051879635.1 Eubacterium sp. | reverse complement strand
GCAATGCTGCATCCTATTAAAAAATGCATTTTATTTGAAACAAATAAAGGAGAGGGGATAGCTGATCTGCCTAAATATTTATATGACATAATATGTAGTGATGACAGGTACAATGAATATGAAAAAGTATGGGTAGTCAGCACTAAAAAAAGTCTCAAAAAATATAAAAAAAAGGGCTATTCACTTATACTTAAGGATTCTGATGAATATATTGAATATCTGGCAACAAGTAAATATTTAATTACCAATTGGAAATTGCCATATTATTATGTAAGACGCGACGAGCAAATATATATAAATACAACTAAAGGTATGCTCTTAAAAAAATCAGCTTACGATAAAACTGAAGGACGTGTGGATGATGCAAGGGTTTTAGTCAGAACACTCTTAAATTCTACAGCTATTATTTCACAGTCAAAAGAGCACTATAACACTATAATCAAAGGTGCTTATAAAATAGATAACATATATAGTGGGAAAATACTTAATGCAGAAGGTATTTTGGATGAATATATAGAATCTATTGATAAGAATCAGGTTGTTAACGATATCAGAGATGTTTTACCTGATGTTGATAAGCCTATTATATTGTTTTTAATAAACAAAGAAGATATTAATATGGTAAAGCAGAAGGTTGAACAAAGTGGATTAAATGATAAATATCATTTTATTATAATTAAAGATACAAAGCAGGTTTATAGGGGGGTTGATTTGCAAGTAATTGCAAAGGCGTCGTATGCCTTGATTACAGGTTCAGCAAATTTGGCATACTCTTTTGTGAAACAAAATAAACCCGTATTGTTATTAGGAGAAATTTCAGATTACTATAATACCGAGTATTTGGATAAGTGCAATTTTGTAAAAACATATGATGAAGCACTTAATGAAATTGAAAAATTTAATATTTACAATGATTGTGAGCATGGCAATATAAAAGAGAATTTTGCTAAAAACACTTATATAGGTAAAAGGTTAATCGAAACTATTTTTGACGGAGATGAAAGTATAGAAGTTATTAAACAGAATGAGACCTTAGAAAAAATTCTTATTTGTACCAATTTATCAACAAAGGTGCAAACGCAATATTATTTGAAGGCTTTTTTAGAAAATATTGATTATAGTAAATATGATGTTACTCTAGTATCCCCTAAAGTAGTTGACCCTAAACAACAGGATTTTGTAAACAGTCTTAATAGAAATGTCAGAATCATTTATAGAGCAGGTGCACTCTCTACAAATGAAGCAGATTATATTAAGACACAATACCTTATTTATAATATGCTTTATTTGGAGGATATTTCCGAAGGATTAAAAGAAATCCCAAGAGAATTGATGAAAAGGGAAAAAAGAAGAATTTTTGGAGATGTCAAGTTTGATGTTTTAATAGAGGCAGGGGATGTAAATGCATTATGGCTTATGCTGTTTTCTGATTCAGAGATAAAGAAAATTGCATTAAATATTGTAGATTATTTTAAATATGATAATGATTTAATAAGTGAAGCAGGATCTCAAAGATATATAAATATCAGGAAACTTTATGACAGATATGATGTGGTTGCATATTGTGATGACTATAATTATGAGAGAGCTTATAATGATGAACTGATGAATAAAAATGATTTAGTCAAATTATCAATGCCTGTTGGAAACAATTTATTAGAAAATGATAAACCATTAACGTCAATTGAATACAAAGGTAAAGTTTATAATACATCATATATTTCAGGAAATAAAAATCGTGGAGGAAGAATAAAATTATTTCCGGCGCCAAACAAAGCATATAATAAAAACTACATTATACAAAGTACAAATCCCGACTTAGAGAAAGTTCTTAAGTATGCCAGTAAACAGGCTGATATTAATGTTGAGGTATTGTTGAATGCATTGACAATTGATATAGAGAATTGCGCAGGGTATATAAAACAGTTTGATGGATATATATGCACAATGGATAAATATGATGAGTTTCGGGCAGCTTGTGATATGTTAGATAGAGAGGTATATATGTTTGATAATGAAATTAAGAAAGTTACAACTAAGTTGTTTGATAATCGGGAAGATTATAGAAAATATATTAACAAAGAGATTGAAGATTTATTATGCATCCAATAAAACATTTTATAACTATAACAAAACACAGACATATGGTAATAGCCAATTGTTTTAGGGCAGGAATTGGCTGGCAGGGGCTGGCTCATGATTTATCCAAATATACACCTACAGAGTTTGTTTCAGGTGCCAGATATTATCAGGGCACCAGAAGCCCGAATGATGGAGAACGCGAAGTTCACGGATATTCAAAAGCATGGCTTCATCATAAAGGAAGGAACAAACATCATTTTGAGTACTGGACTGATTATGGTGAAGGCAGAGGTGTTATTCCAGTTAAAATGCCAACAAAGTATGTTGTGGAAATGTTTTGTGACAGAGTTGCTGCAAGTAAAGTTTATATGAAAGAAAATTATAAAGATGATAGTCCGTTAAAATATTTTCTTAATGCAAAAGCAACCAGAGTTATACATCCCCAGACATCTGACCAGATAGAAGAATTGTTACGTATGCTTGCTGACAAAGGAGAAAAGGAGACTTTTAAATATATACGTAAAATGAATAAATCTGATTAAACTAAGTTGTGATATACTAAGGAGAGATAATATGGAGCAGTATGATTATCTAATTGTAGGCAGTGGTTTGTACGGTGCTGTATTTGCTCATGAAGCGGTAAAGAATGGAAAGAAATGTCTTGTAATAGATAAACGAAAGCACATAGGGGGCAATATTTATACCAAAAAGGTATCAGACATTAATGTTCATCAATATGGCGCGCATATATTCCATACCAGCAATGAAGGAATATGGAATTATATTAATCAATTTGCTGAATTTAATAGTTTTATTGATTCGCCTATAGCAGTTTATGGAAATGAGAGGTATAATCTTCCATTTAATATGAATACTTTCCATCAATTGTGGGGGGTTAATACTCCTGAAGAGGCACAGGAGATTATCGCTTCACAAGTTGAAACAGAAGGGATAATAAATCCGCGAAACCTTGAAGAGCAGGCGTTATCCATGGTAGGCAGGGATGTTTATGAAAAACTGATTCGCGATTACACTATGAAACAATGGGGAAGAGAATGCAGTGAACTGCCGGCATTTATTATAAAAAGACTTCCTCTTAGATTTACTTACGATAATAATTATTTTAATGATATTTATCAGGGAATCCCCAAAGGTGGGTATACTCAGATTATTGAAAAAATGTTATATGGTTCAGATGTTATGCTTAATACAGACTATTTTGATTTTATTAAAGTTTATCCAGGCATTGCAACTAAAACAGTATATACAGGTATGATTGATGAATATTTTCAATTTTGCCTGGGTCACCTTCAATATCGTACAGTAAGATTTGAAACAGAACAGTTGCCTGTTAAGGATTTTCAAGGTAATGCAGTTATTAATTATACTAAAAGTGATGTGCCATATACTAGAATAATCGAGCACAAACATTTTGAGTTTGGCAGACAGCCGGTTACAATTATATCAAGGGAATATTCCACTGAATGGCAGCCGGGAATGGAGCCATATTATCCGGTAAATGACGAAGTAAATGGAAAATTGTTTGATCAATATAGAGAGCTGGCGGATAAGGAAGTTAATGTAATTTTTGGCGGAAGGCTGGGAAATTATAAGTATTACGATATGGATAAAGTAATAGAGGCAGCGATTTCAGATGCAAAAAAAGAGTTTGGGGCGTTATAATTTTATGACAATCTGCAGATACTAGCACAAATGTTAGTAGGAGGTTGTCATGAAAATAGCTTTTTTTGGGACGAAGCCATATGATAAAATCTGGTTTGAGCCGATGGGTAAAGATTATGGATATGATATTAAATTCCTTGAGTCCAGATTAGATGAGGAAACGGTCAGTCTTGCCGAGGGAAATGATGGCATATGTGCATTTGTTAATGATGATGTTAATGAAAAGGTAATTGAAAAGCTTGCACATATGGGAATAAAGGTTATATTATTAAGATGTGCGGGATTTAATAATGTTGATTTAAAAAAAGCGCAGGAATGTGGAATAAAGGTGCTTCGTGTACCCAGTTATTCGCCGGAAGCAGTAGCAGAATTTGCAATGGGACTGCTTCTTACGGTAAACAGACAAATTCATCGTGCATATATTAGAACGAGAGACTTTAATATGAATATAAATGGTCTTATGGGAACAGATTTAAATACCCGTGTCGCAGGTATTATTGGAACAGGCAAAATTGGTCAGGCAATGATAAATATCTGTAAAGGATTTGGAATGCAGATACTTGCATATGACTTATATCCTGATGACCGTCTGGGTGTTGAATATGTTTCCCTAGATGAATTATTCAGAAAGTCAGATGTGATTTCGCTCCATTGTCCGCTTACGCCTGCAACTTATCATATAATAGACTCAAAAAGCCTTTCAAAAATGAAACAGGGAGTCTATATAGTTAATACTTCCAGAGGTGCACTTATCAAGACAGACGATCTTGTAGCGGCGCTTGTAAATAAAAAGGTGGCAGGTGTCGGGTTAGATGTATATGAAGAAGAAGATGGGGTTTTTTATGAAGACTGCTCTAATGATATTATGACAGATACAGTCCTGGCAAGACTTATGACATTTCCAAATGTTATTGTAACATCCCATCAGGGCTATTTTACAGTGGATGCAATGCAGGCAATATGTATTGAAACACTGGAAAATGCATATGCCTTTGTTAATGGAATGGAATTGAAGAACGAGGTCACTGTATAAATAAATGAGAGAATGACATGATTTGGGATTATACAGAAAATTTATTATTAAATAAAGGATTTCAAAAAATTGCAGCAGCAGGAACATTGGTAGATTTTTTTTGTCGAATTGAGGACAACGGTGTTTATGTGTGTGGAGTTGTAAAGAATGCCGGAGGGCAGGTTACAATAAGCACACAGTTACATAGATTTACAGAAAGTCTGCAGAAAGAACTTGATAAAAGGCTTTCTATGCATGGTTATAAAAAAACAGAAATATTTTTTATAATTTTTAGCGACAATTTTGCAAGAGACAAGGTTTTTGCCACTCAAGATATAGAGTTCTGGCTGATTGATGTCAGAAGCAGACGACTAATGATATTTGAAAACCAGCCACAGGATTACTATGGGATAAAAGAAGAATTAGAAAAATCACTTGAAGAAAGTTATGAGGAAAATAGAGTACATAAGGTTCCCATAATCACTACATTACTTATAGTAGTTAATATTATTGTTTATGTAATTCTTGAGATAGCAGGCAGTACACAAGATAGTCTGTTTATGCTAGAAAATGGTGCGGCAAATTGGCATCTTATTTTTTATGAAGGTCAGATTTATAGGTTATTTACTTGTATGTTTTTGCATTTTGGAGCAGTTCATTTGGTAAATAATATGTTTATGCTGGGAATTATCGGAAGCAGATTTGAGAATGAAATCGGGAAAGCAAAATTTGCTATAATTTATTTTGTAAGTGGTATTTTTGCAAGTATTGCAAGTTCATGCTTCTATATGATTTTGCAGGATTATGCTATATGTGCAGGTGCTTCAGGAGCAATATTTGGAATATTTGGTGCATATGTTGCAATGATTATTAAAAAGAAAAGGAGAACGGACATAACGGGACCCGGATTTTTAATAGTACTTGTTCTTATAGCCTGTTCAGGTGCGATGTCCGGAGGCATAGATTTTGTTGCACATTTGGGAGGCCTTATGGCCGGGGTAATAGGAGGACTTATTTTTAGCCCTAAGGATTCCACAGATAGCAGCGTTAAGACCAGAAAAGATAATAATTATAATAATCGATATAGATAAAAATATATATAAAACAGGAGGATAATATGAGAGACGACAATTGTATTTTTTGTAAGATTGCAAATGGGGATATTCCATCAACAACATTGTACGAAGATGATGATTTCAGGGTGATTTTTGATATATCACCGGCTACATACGGGCATGCGCTTATATTGCCTAAGGAACATGCAGCAAATGTATTTGAACTTAGTGAAGGGAGTGCTGCCAAAGTATTTGTTTTGGCAAAAAAGATAGCATCAGCACTTAAGGAACTTACCGGTTGCGATGGGGTAAATATTCTTCAGAATAATGGGAAGGCAGCGAATCAGACAGTATTTCATTTTCACATGCATATAATTCCAAGGTATGAGAATGATACAGCTGTTATAACCTGGAAACATCTTGAACCTGAAAGTGATAGGCTCGCAGAAATGGCTGTGCAAATAAAGAATATGGTAAAATAGGTACAAAAAAGGCTGTCAAATAGTATATTTATTTGGCAGCCTCTTTTGTATATTTATTTCTTTTTCTTTTTAGGCTTTTTGCAGCATTCATCCAGAAGATTAACAATCTGGTTAATGGAATCCTGCCCCTCAGCATTCTCAAGTGCAGCTACATATTGTTCCTTGTTATCAAATATCTTGTCAATATTGAGAGCAAGAGTTTCTCTGTCTAAGTACTGCTCATAAAGAACTTCACTAAATCCCTGCTTTTTGAAAGAACCTGCATTGAGAATCTGATCACCACGACTGGCTCTTCCCGAAAGAGGAATGAGAATACTAGGCTTCTTCAGTGCTTTTACTTCACAAATTGCATTGGCTCCCGCACGTGAGATTACAAGGTCACACATAGCGTATAAATCTTTCATTTCATCCTTTATGTATTCGAATTGGGCATATCCTGCTTTGTTATTAAGTGACTTGTCAAGTTTTCCACGTCCACAAAGGTGAACGATCTGATATTTGTCAAGAAGAATGTCAAGTGAATCACGAATGCTCTTATTTATGAATTCAGAACCGAGACTGCCACCCATTACAAGAATAACAGGCTTATCAGTTGTAAAACCGCACATCTTGAGCCCTGCTTCTTTACTTCCGGTAAAAAGTTCTTCACGGATAGGGCTTCCGGTATAAACATCTTTACTTCCAAAGGCCTTGGCG
>JBJEMK010000167.1:0-7122 GCA_051879635.1 Eubacterium sp. | reverse complement strand
ATTCAGCAGTTATTTCTTATGCAAGAGATTTTATGATTGACAGAGGATTTACTTATTGTGTGCCTCCGTTTATGATAAGAAGTGAAGTTGTAACAGGAGTAATGAGTTTTGATGAGATGGATGCCATGATGTATAAGATAGAGGGCGAAGATTTGTATCTTATTGGAACTTCAGAGCATTCAATGATTGGGAAGTTTATCGACACCATTCTGCCTGAGGAAAATCTTCCACAGACACTTACAAGTTACTCTCCTTGTTTTAGAAAAGAAAAAGGTGCACATGGTATTGAAGAAAGAGGCGTTTATAGAATACATCAATTTGAGAAACAAGAGATGATAGTTATTTGTAAACCGGATGAAAGTGCTATGTGGTTTGATAAGTTATGGCAGAACACAGTTGATCTGTTCCGTTCTCTTGACATACCAGTACGTACATTAGAGTGTTGTTCCGGGGATTTGGCAGACCTTAAAGTCAAGTCATTTGATGTTGAGGCGTGGTCACCAAGACAGAAGAAGTATTTTGAAGTAGGAAGCTGTTCTAACCTGGGTGATGCACAGGCAAGAAGACTTAAAATAAGAGTAAATGGCAAGGATGGCAAAAAGTACTTTGCACATACACTTAATAATACGGTAGTAGCACCTCCTAGAATGCTTATTGCATTTTTAGAGAATAATTTAAATGAGGATGGCTCCATAAACATACCAAAAGTGTTGCAACCATATATGGGTGGTAAGGATGTTATCAGATAAAGTTTTGAAATATATTAACATATGCTTTTAGGGCAAAAGCGATTGACAATGTGTTAGTTTATAAGTAAAATTTAATAGATTTTTTAAGATGTTTCCGTAGCTCAGCTGGATAGAGCGACCGCCTCCTAAGCGGTAGGTCGGGTGTTCGAATCACCTCGGGAACGCCAACAACACTGCCGGGAACCTTGATTTTCCAAGGTTTTCGGCTTTATTTTTTTGAATGCGCAAACATATTACAATTAGAAACATATTTTCCTGCCTTTTCCAGCGTCGTTAATGATACTGATTATAATGAAAAATTGTTAAAATTGTATAATGCGAAAGGTCAAGGAAATTATGGTAGATGTTGGGCGGCATCTGTCGCAACCATAGTAAATTATCTTAAAGGAACTAATGGTTATTTTGGTCGGGTACAGGAGTTTTAAGGAGGGAGTTATATATGAGATTACTAAAAAAAAGCACAATAATACTTGCCTTGGCTTCCACAACTGTTCTTATGTTTAGTGGTTGTTCTAATACTGCACAACCCCAAGTTAGTGGAAAATCACTTTTTAAAATTGAGAGTTGTGAGAGTATTGAGTTACAAATAGGCTCATTAGAATACAAAACAAAAGAACAAAAAGACATTGATAATATATCAACTCTTGTTGCATCACTGAAATTAAAAAAGTTAACATCGATGATCTTGAAGGAGGGATATTAGTTATTGTGAACACTCCTAACAAAAAAGTAGATATCAATGTTTGTGGTAAAAATATCCTGTATAACAATCAGTGGTACGAAGCAACCGAGGATATTAGCGACCAACTTCAACAATTCTTTGATTGATAGCGTTTAGATTATTGAAAAGTCAATGCGAAGCGTTTTTTATTTTTTACGCAAGCTTTGAAAAATCCAGCAAAATTAGCAGATTTCTCTTAGCAAGATTTTATCAAATAATGAGGGCGTCAGGAGGTGCCACTATGAGAAGATGTAACGCATTGCGAAATTAAAAATTAAGTGAGCTGCCGGAAAGACAATCCATTCAATGATGAGTGGGTTGTTTTTTGAAGTACTTGATTTGTTCATAGTGGATGACTATAATATATAAAAACACTCGCTTGAGGAGCGAACCGAAACAGATTAACAGATGAGAGTAACCCTTTTTATGAGGTGTATGCTAAGACCTTTTAAAAATCTATTAAAATTATGTAGCATAGGGGTTTTTTATTTGATATATATTACACTTTATTCATTACGAATGATTTGAATAAAGGAGGATGACATAATCAAATTATGACTAAAAATAAAGGAGAAATTGAATTGGAAAATAAAGAAGGAATGTTAAAGTACTATAAATTAATTGGGCAACTAAAAGATGCCATTGATAATAGTTCTTCTATGAAAGAAGCATTAAGAGAAGGATTTAGAAAAATAACTGATTTGTGTGGGGCAGATACTGCAATTACATGGTATGAGGATAAGAAAGGTGATGGGAAACTACATCCTTACTATTGGATAGGTGATTTGGATTTTACTAATAACAGTTGTGATAAAACAGGTAATTTGGTTGGTAGGGTAAGTACGGAGGAAAAACCGGAAATAATCTTTAATTATGAATACGGAAACGATAAAGTCATTGATCAGTTATTTGCCAATAAGTGTGTATCATCGGTTATTTGTGAACCATTATCTGATCAGATAGAGGATTTGGGATGCTTATTATTTGTTAAGACGGATGGTTCAACTTTTACTGAAGAACAGGCGGATGTATGTGATATCTTCTCGATGTTTTTGTCAATGGAGCTGACAGAAAATGAAAAATTTTTTGACACGAAGTCCAGGGGAAATATACTATTAAGTGCAAGAGATATAAAGAAAGAGTTCGTAAATGGTGAGATTGTAACTAAGGTATTAAAGGGGGTTAATTTAGACATATATGAAGGAGAATTTGTGGCCATTCTTGGTGAGTCTGGATGTGGAAAGACAACATTTCTCAATATTTTAGGAGGGATGGATCAACCAACTGATGGAGTATTTGAGTTTATGGGGAAAGAATATTCACATGCAACTCAGGATGAACTCACAGAATATCGCAGAAGAAACATTGGATTTATTTTCCAAAGTTATAATTTGATGCCTAATCTTAATGCTAAGCAGAATCTTGAGTTGATTGGTGAATTAGTAGATAATCCTATGGATTCAGATGAAGCACTTGAGATAGTTGGACTTCATGAAAAAAAGAAGAACTATCCATCGCAGTTGTCAGGCGGACAACAGCAAAGAGTATCTATTGCAAGAGCTTTAATGAAGAGACCTAAATTAATATTTGCAGATGAACCGACCGCGGCCCTTGATTATTCTACAAGTATTGAAGTTCTTTCCGCTATGGAAAATATTGTAAAGCAGGGAACAACATTACTTATGGTTACACATAACGAAGAAATTACCAGAATGGCTGACAGAGTAGTTAGAATGAGAAATGGTAAAACTTATGAAATAACAGTTAATAAAAAACCAGCGCATACTGAAGATTTGGTTTGGTAGGGATATGAAGAAAACACAGTTTATTGATATTATTACAACGATAAAACGTACAATAGTAGTATTTTTTTCCATCATAATGTTTGTTAGTATTTCGATTGGTATATATACAGGATTTAGTTGGAGTTCCAAAGCTGTTTTAGTTAATCTGGATACAATGATTGAAGGGCAGAAGTTACATGATGAGGAATTATACGTTCCATTTGGCGTCACTGAAGATGAGATAAAAAGAATATCAGAAATTGATTTAGTGAATGAGATTGAAGGTACACGTATTACATATCAGACAACCACTGTAGATGCGAAAAAATATCAACTGAAGGTCACACAAATCAATGATATTATGGATATTTGCTATGTGGTTAAGGGGCATATGCCTTCTACCTCTGGTGAAATTGCTATAGAGGAGCATGCTGCTGCTCGTATGGGCTTAGATGTGGGTGATACAATAACATTTAATACCAGCTCTAACTCTAATACAGCAATGTATAACAATATCAAGAATTTTGATAAAGATAACGATGATATATCCTCGTTGACGGAGTCAGATGAAACATGTAGTGATTTGGTAAATAATAAATATGTTATTACAGCGCTTGTCAATAATCCGGAATGTACTATGAACTCAGATGGCTGGTATGGTTATGCTCTTACTAATGGTTTAAATATTAATGGATATGCCTATGTTTTAGAGGAAGCATTTAATAAGGATCTTTTTGAAGATTATAATGTGATTCTTATTAGAAGTAATTCGTTAAGAGGATATGATACTTCATCAACAGAGTATAACAAAGGATTGGATGCTCTGAAAATGTCAGTTCAGACTTTAATTGATGATATTAAGAATGAGAGAAATAGTACTATTACAGAAAATGTTGAGTGGATTAAGACAAGTTCAAATAATGCGCTGGAAGAATTGCGTAACAAAATTGCTGATGGAGAAAAGAAGCTTGAAGATGGTGAGAAAGTATTAGAAGATGCAGAAAACGATCTTCAGGACGGAAAAGATGTACTTGCGGATTTACAAAAACAATATGACGATGGAGTTGCTGAATTATCAAAAGCAAAGGCTGAATTAGATAGTATAAAGAAGAGTCTTGACGAAGCTGAAAGTCAGCTAAAATATGCAAAAGCAGAAATTACAGCAAAGCAAGAAGAAATTAATAAGGCAGATGATGAGATAACTGCAGCTAAGGCTAAGGCCCAGGAGAATGATAATAAACTTGAAGCAATGTATACGCTTTTAGTTGCAAATCCAGCAGCAGACTGGACAGAATATAACACAGCAAAAGCTTCTAATGAAGCCTTAAAGGCACAGATTGTTGAACAGGAAAAGGAATTAGTTAAGGCAAAAACACAGCTGGCAGTCACTACCAACGAACTTGATAAGAAAGAAACGGAATTAAAAGACAGAAAAGAAGTATATAAGTCTGCCTTGTCTGATTATAATGCCGGACAGGATAAACTTTCTGAAGCAGAGGCCGATATAGAGGATGGAAAGAGGCAGATAGCTGACGCAGAGAAGGAAATATCTGCTAATAAAAAGAAGATTGAAGACGCCAAGGCAGAAATTGCTGAAGGTAACGAAAAGTATCTTGATACAAAAAAACAATTAGAAGACTTTGAAGATAAAACAGAATCATTAGGAGACATCAGTTACATAACACTTACCAGGAATCATAATTCCGGTGTTCAGGTTATGAACCTATTCTCTAAAATAATGAAGAATGAAAGGTATAGTATGGCAAGTTTATTCCTGATTATTGGAATTCTCGTGTGCTATTTTGCCATCTTAAGAATAGTTAACGACCAGGTTGTTCTAATTGGAACACAGAAAGCTAATGGTTTTTATAAGAAAGAAATACTTACTAAATATTTGCTATATACAGGAATTGCAATTGTAATAGGATGTATTATAGGAGCATTTGCAGGAAAATATATAGTTGAATATGTGATATGTTCTGCATTGAAAGAATGTATTAACGTTAGAGAAGTAAAAACTATAATGCAGGTAAAAGACATTCTTGTTATCGCAGCACTGGAAATTGGCTTATTATTGTTTGTTGCATGGCTTGCTACGCTTCGGATATTAAAGAGAAATGCGATTGAGTTATTAAACGGAGAAACAGCTAAGGTATATAAAGGTCATTATTATGAAAAATTTAAATTATGGAAAAAGTTATCACTTTTTTCTAAAATCATTATAAGCAATTTCTTTACTGATAAGAGAAGAGTACTTGGAACTTTTGTCGGAATTGCCGGATGTACTTCACTTTTGGTAACAGCATTTACAATGAAGAATAACATTACAAACAGTTTTTCAGAACAATATAAACAGTACTATCATTTTGATACTACTATATCTTTTGACAAAACAGATGAGAAAGCGGCTGATTCAATTAGGGCTATTTTGGATGATTATGGATTAGATTATACAGAAGTCTTTAGTAGTTCGGTGGCAGTTAATACACCTGACGATAATGTTGTTTCTGGTAGTGTATGGGTTCCAATGAATTATGAGACTTTCTCAGATATTGTCTATGTTGAACCGGATGATAATAGTAATAAAGATACAAACTCTGGAATCTGGATGAGCAGTGCATATGGCAACTATTATGGAAAAAATGCCGGAAATCAATTCAGGTATTCATCCGGTGACGGCACCGAGATTGTGGCAGATATTGATGGCTATTTTGTTAATTATCTTAATGGCCTTCAATTAATTATGGATAAAAATACGTATTATGATAATTATGGTTATGAAGCTAAGGGAAATTGTTTTCTTGTCAATTGTGAGCCTTTAGGAAGGGATCAATTGAATAGAGCTTTATCTGAACTGGAAGTAAATTATATAGTCAGAGAGTTTAAAGAGATTTCATATGGAACATTCTATACATTTGAAATGGTTTCTAAAAATATGGTTTTGGTGTATGTATTTTTAGCAATTGTGATGGCATTTTTAGTTATACTTAACCTTCTTACTATGTTTATTGATGAAAAAAGAAGAGAATTAATTGTGCTGATGATTAATGGATATTCTATAAAGGTTGCGAAAAAGTATATTACATCAGATACATGGTTACTTACTATTTTAGGAATAATAGGTGGAGAGATACTTGGATGTATTATTGGAAATATTTCGGTACAAGGATTTTATACAGCCACTACGAAGTTCATGCTTGCTGTTGATTGGCAGGCAATCCTGATAGGAATTGTTGGAACTGCCACTATTTCTTTTGTTATGTGTCAGATTGCAGTCCGAAGAGTGTCAAAATTCAAGTTAGCAGATATTAATAAATAAGTCCCCATCTCTCGCCATATATGTTATAATAAGTGCAAGGAAAACAGAAGATAAAGTTAAATTTATCTTCATAATCAACTAGTAAACGGGGGGATAAACTTGCGAATTTTAATTCCTATAATGTTTAACACGTTGCTTGTGATTGCTGTATATTTGCTGGATAAGTATACACCGCTTAAAAAAATACCATACATGGCAAAACAGGTTATCATAGGCGTGTTGTTCGGTACTATGTCTGCATTCGCTTCAAGCTATGGTGTTGAAATGCTCGGCACTGTAGTCAATGTGCGAGATGCGGCTCCTATTTCGGCAGCCTTGATTTTCGGTGCTCCCGCAGGTGTTATTTCGGGCCTTATCGGTGGTGCATACCGTTGGTTCTCGGTTCTTTGGGGTGCAGGCACTTACACGAGACTTGCCTGCACACTGGCAACCGTTATCGCAGGATTTATCGCAGCCGGGCTCAGGCGGTTTATGTTTGAAAACAAAAAGCCGACATGGGGTTACGGTATTGCCATTACAGTAGTATGCGAAGTCATACATATGCTTTTG
>JBJEMK010000166.1:0-27528 GCA_051879635.1 Eubacterium sp. | reverse complement strand
TTTTTTGTATTTTGTTTATACTTTTTTAATGGGGTCTGACCCCTTTTATACCTTTGACCCCTTTTTCGAATAATTTACAATTACATCCACAAAGTAATTAATTGCATCCTCTCTTCGAAGGTGTGTCATAGCATATTCCTGTGCGTTCATTGCAATTTGTTTACATTCATCCGGATGAGACTCTGCCCAATCAACTCTTTCAACAAGATCCGAAAGGTCTTCCTTTACCGGAATATAATGAACAAAAGGAACCACATCATTATTCCAAAATTCTTTCCACGGTCTGTCTGCAATAAAAAGAGGGCGACCGCTAAACATCAGCATCTTAGTCCTTCCACTATAACCTCTGCCTTGCACGTCTATCAAATATTTATACTTTGTGTGATCTATCAATGACACGAACTTTGATGGTACATTTTTTCCGTTCTTACTCTTCCAATTCATACCATAAGCTTCGATTCTATCATCATTTTCTGCTATATCGCAAAGCGTCATTCTGGTTGGATGAGTTGCCGCATTGCCAATCCAGAATAATGTATTAAACTCCGGTTCCTTCTTTGATGCCTCGACCATCTCGCTCCAACATTTTTCATAATCAGCCATACCACTTTCTTTCCAGTTAAGGAAACAGAAATCCGGAATTGCAATTATGTTGTCATCTGTATCTCTCTTGGAATAGGATAACATGCATTTTTCCCCTACAGGAAAATCTTCCCATGTAATGCACATTTTGAAACTGTTAGATACCTTTGGCTTCGCTATTTCAAATGCGCTCATAAACATCTGCACCGTCTTAACAGCCCTATCCTCAAATGAATATGGACAATTTATTTTTAATCTCTGTTTCTTAGCATCATATTTTATATGAATATTGGTTAATCCCAGCTTAACCTTAATATACCGCTTAACTTTTCCCAAACAACTCATATTCACCCTCGTTTTTTCTCCATGTACTATTTAACCTGTACATTATAACACACATTAACGCAACAGCCCTATTATTTTACTGAAATTCTTTCATTCCTGTACATCTGTGAAATGTATTCTTTTGCCTGAGTAACCGTAGATTCATCAGGAACCATTACATACAATAGCAAATCTGACGACATTGAAAATGTTGCTTTTGACGCACCGGTACCGTCAACACTGCACGTTTGCACATCCCACGACGGCATACTATCAAGCTGCATTTTAACCAAATCTCCAATTTTTTCATAAGGCATATCTGTTGCCATACTCTTTGCAATTGCATTAAGTATGTTAACGTAATTAGTTAACATACTTGTTGATGAGGTCATCTTTTCTATAACAGCCTTAATAATCGCCATCTGATTTTTTCCGCGCTGTCTGTCACCTTCAGCAAATGCATATCGTTCCCTTGCAAATGCCAATGCGCCTTCTCCATCAACATGATTATAGCCCTGGTTAAAATGATAACCCCATGTTTGCTGAGTAGAGAAATCATATTCTGAATACACATCAACTCCACCAAGTTCGTTAATAATATTAACACATCCTGTAAAGTTCAATTTAAAATAATAATCTACATTTGCTCCATATAACATCTCAAGAGTTTGCTTTGAGACATCAATTCCATATATTCCGGCATGTGTAAGCTTATCTCTTGCTCCGCCTGAAATACTCAGAGGCACATAATAATCTCTTGGCGTGTTAATCATAAGAATCTGATGCGTATTTGTATTAATAAATACTAATATATTAACATCACTTCTGCTTACAGTACTTACAGGGCCTGTTGTATCTATACCGCTGACATATATACATATAACATCATCACTCTGAAGATAGTTTTCTTCAGCATTACTATCTTCAAGTTTGGATTCAAATGTTTTTGTAAACACAGGTCTTATTTTATCTGGTACATCCCCATAGCCATCCATATCTTCAAATATGCCCATGTAAGCCGTAT
Source organism: Eubacterium sp. (assembly GCA_051879635.1). Taxonomy (GTDB): domain Bacteria; phylum Bacillota; class Clostridia; order Lachnospirales; family Lachnospiraceae; genus JBJEMK01. The sequence continues at coordinate 25,598 of JBJEMK010000166.1, read as the reverse complement.
TTAAGATTATACATTTCACATTTCCTGAAAGAAGTGCATCCACCATTTCAATAATGGAATTATAATCCACATAATCCAGCTTTATATTTGTTGATGAGTCAATATAATCTGTCAACAATTTGGTATTATCTGCATCTACTGTGGCCAGTTTTCCGCAGGAATAACCATCTATATCGTTCAATTCCTTTGCAGGGTCATCATTGCGGACATATACTGCTATATCAACTGTCTTAGTATTAGTTCCCGTAATCCTCTCTATTGCACCTCGTGTATAACCAATATAAACAATACCCATTATAAGAATTACGCTCATAAATAAAGAGAGAACCTTGGTTATAATACCTGTAATTTTCCATCTCTGCGCAATCAATCCTAAAACCACGCAAAGTATAAGAACCAGTCCCACTAAAATCTTATATTTCAACGGAACCATATCAACATAATGAAGTACTGCCATAAAAATAATGGATATTATAAGCTGTATAGCCATAATCCCCATACCGGTTAAAGCCAATATTTGATCTTGCTTGGTTTTATTTGCTGATGTCTTTCCTTTGGCATTTCCTTTTCCCTTGCTTCCGGAACTTCTCCCTGTATTACTTTTCGCACTGCTTCCGGCGCTGATTTTCGCCTTATTTTTCGCTTTAGTACCCATATTATTTTTTGTATTACTTTTCTTATTCATAACTCACCTTCATTAATTAAGCGCATCCATCTCTAAAACCACTAACAAAATTCAGTAATCTCCCCACTCTTAATTTCTTTTTCTCAATTTGTTAACCACCATAGTCACACATTCATTCAGGAAACTGTCTTTCATAATTAGCAAGACGCCTATATAACTAACAGCTCCGCAAATCACCATTATTATGGTATTTAAAATGGAAACAGCCATATACCTGTTCATAAAATACAACAATAACGACATTACAATTCCTGCTATAAAATAATTTCTTCCCTGATACAAAATGGTAGAAATTGACAGTTCTTTTCTAATCATAATTAACATTATTACAGAAATTAAACTCTCCGCAGCAACCGACGCTATTGCCGCACCGGTACAACCAAGAATATTTATTAAAAAAATATTCATAAAAAGATTAATTGCCGCACCTGAAATAACAGCAATGTTAAATTCCTTTTCTCTCTTTGTAGGTATTAAATATTGTGACCCGGAAACTGTACTAATACCAATTGCAATAATTAAAAAAGCCAATATTTTTAACAATATTGCAACCTTGTCATATCCCGGTCCAAAAAACCAAGGTACAAAATTATCCGATATCATTATTAAACCAAAACATAAAGGAATACCCATGAACCATACAAATCTATATGATTTATACATTAGTCTCCGTATTTCTTCTTTATTGTCTTTTTGAAAATGAAATCCAATTCTTGGTATCATTACTGTTCCCAGTGATGTAATCACTGTTAATACCATTCTGGAAATCCTCATAGCCTGCTCATAATAGCCATTTTCAAAAGAGTCCTTAGTTATCAGTCCTATCATAGTCTTATCAAGCACAGTATACACCTGTGTTGCAACAGCAGGCAGGAACAGTGCAAGAATTACAGAAACATCTTTGAAGGGATTTAACTTTACCTTATTGATTCCCACTACATACTTCGGCATATAAAGCCACATTAAAGCATTTCCCAGAAATGTAAATAATGTCAGTCCAATTGCGTAAACAACAACATCCTCGGATTTTTTAATAAACGTGAACACATATATTATTCCGACTAATTTAATTATTAAATTACGAACAGTAATTTTCTTAAATTCCTCTAATCCCTGGAAAAACCATGTAATGTCTGTGACCACATTAATGATATTAATTGTATATACGTAGTAGATTACTTTATTTTCCTGATTAATTGAAAAAATAATATATACACCCAGAGCAACTGCTGTTGTAATAAGCTCCAATACCTTGGCATTCCAGAACACTCTGCTGCGTTCAGTTTTATTATCCTGTACATATGATATCTCCCGCTGCCCATAAGCAGTTATGCCCATTGCTGCAAACAACACAAAATATGAAGCAACCGATTCCACATAACTTACTATACCAATACCATCAGCACCTAATACTCTGGAAATATAAGGTGTTGTTATAAACGGTGTAAGCAGAAGAATGATCTGATAACTTAAATTGTATATATAATTTTTCTTAAGATTTTTCTTACCCATAAAACTAATTACCACTTAATAAAACTAATTACTGCTTAATGAAACAATTGACCTTTTTCTAAAAGTCTTCATTCCAAATTTATATATAAATCCTTTTTTGTTTTTGATAATATCAAATGCTTTTATAAGTCTTCCATTTTCCCTTACCATCTTATATATATCCGAATTCAATGTCTCAAGTTCCGAATCAAATGCTAACAGCTCGTCCCTTTGAGCATCAGAAGCTTCCATGGAGAAATATAAAAGATACTGTGTTATAGCCAATCCTTTAATTCTGGACAAAATAATCTGTTTAACCTCATCCGGTATCAAATCATAATTATCATTGTAATAATTAATAACTCTTACCAGCACTTTTCTATGCTGTTCCCTTCTCTTAACCCAGTTATCTACATTCATACTTTGCTCTGTAGTTCCATAAAGATACATATATACAGGAAAATCCAACGCAATAACTGAATTAATATGTCTCAACGGGAATATTACATACTCAGCATCCACATAGAACATATGCTCATCTATTCTTTCAGACATATTTTTAAGAATCTCTGTTTTTATTGTAAATGAATGCATATAGAGGGGGATATATTTTCCCACTTCTTTATAATCCAGCTTTTTATTCAGTTCCACATTTGCCCTGTCAACAGATATTATATCCCTGGTCTTTATTCCATCTGGATTAACATAGCAATAGTCATTAACAACCAAATCCGCGTCCGATTTTTTCAAATTTTCTACAAGTTTTTCTATACCTTCCTGATCAACCCAGTCATCAGCATCAACTATTTTAAAATATTTTCCTGTTGCCAGCTCGATTCCCTTGTTTATTGTTGAACCATGTCCTCCGTTCTCTTTCTCAATCACTTTAATGGAATCCGGATATCTTGATTCATACTCTTTACTGATTTCCACAGTCCTGTCTTTGGAACCATCACTTATAACCAGTATCTCTACATCATCTAAAATCTGTGTATTGATAAATGATTCCAGACATTTGGCTATATATTTTTCAACATTGTATGATGCCACACTAACAGACAACACTTTCTCATGTTTCATTGGTTATCCCCTTTCCAATACTACTTACACTCTATCTGTTTTAATATACCTAGACATCCCTATTCCTGCAAGCATTCTTTTACCCACATTAACTAAAGAATACATATTAAAAAATGTGAATATATAAACCAGTTTCTTTCCTTTTGCAACCTCTTTATTCCTTATAATTTCGGAAAAACTATGCCGGAATTCTTTCTTCAGCCTCTTATAAGTGTCCTTATTTTCTGTATAATTATCCGATTGCTTTATCTTCAACATAGTATTGGTTAATTGTAAATAATAAAATGCCTCTGCTGTTTCTACACAAGCAGGGAAATTACATTTCATATACTCTATTATCTTCCCGGCAAAATATATTGCATCCAAATGCTTATCATTAAATGTCGACTTTGTTATGCTTCCGTCTCTTGTTATATAATGGTACTTTGGAAAAGGAATATGTGCCACCTTATTTGCCTTCCCCATTAATCTGTAAAGAGTTCCCATATCTTCATAATATCTTCCCTCCGGGAATTCAATATCATCAAACAACTCAAGCTTGTACAACTTATCACAAGCAGAATTATCAATATCATTAAGCTGAAGCATGCGTTTTATCGCCGATTCCTGTGATATACAATATTCACTTTCACAATTTACTTCTTTTGTGCCTGTACTGCTCTCAAGATATTTACCACAACATACAATATCTGCATCATATTTTATGTATGCATTATATAAGCTTTCCATCATGTCCGGTTCAATGTAGTCATCACTGTCTACAAATACGACAAAAGACCCTTTAGCAAATTTCAATCCCTCATTTCTTGCAGAACTCAATCCACCGTTAACTTTATGTATAGCCCTTACTCTATCATCCTGAGATGCATACTTATCGCATACATCTTGGCTCCCATCTGTAGAACCATCATCAACAAGAATAATATCAATTGATTTATAAGTCTGATTTAATATTGAATTAACACACTTGTCCAGATAATCTTTAACATTATATACCGGCACTATTATGCTTATGTAATCCTGCTCTGTCAAACCCATGTATTTCTCCTTGTACTATAAAAGCCTTATTATTTATCTAATAATTTTACTTTCCTAATAACTATAAAGATAAAAAACTACAAATATTCACTTTATTAAAAAACTTTAATTGTTGGGAATAATTAAAGTTTTTCTACTCAATAGTTTATCTACTGCTACATATATCTTTTTAACGATAAATTGAACCATCTTGATAATTGTATTATCAATAATAACAGAAATAATAAATGACAATACAAAAACAATCACCGTTCCCATTAAAATATTTATAAAACATGTAAGCAGTCCATTTGTTGCATCATATGAGTAATCATATATTTTATATGCATATCTCATAACTCCACCATGAACTAAATATACTGAAAATGTGTATTTAGATATATGTGCTACAATGTTACTTATCAAACCATCTTTAAATCTATCTTTAAAAAATATAAACAATGAAAAAAGTCCAACCACTTGCAACAATTCCAGTGTACCCAAATCATAAAAATTAATTCCTTTAAATTGAGGGCAAAAACAAACTATAATATATGCAGCAATATAAGCTATTGTTCCGATTCCAATAGAATATTTTAAATATTTCCTAAACCAAGGTTGTATAATAAAATATCCTAAAATAACATATTTAATCCACCCAGCAAAAATAAACTCGTTTATTGTTATATTAATTTTAAAAACCTTTAATGTTGTGTTTATAAATGTTACCAATAAAATTACAGCTATAAATTTCTTTGAAGTACTTTCATCCATGTTACGTAACATTATTCTAATAAATGGAATTACAATATAAATACCTATCAAGGCATACATAAACCATAGGTGAAAATATTGTTTCGATGACAATGTAGCTAAAAAGGCGGATGGTATGCTTTTTATTATTTTCAATATTCCTACACCACTAAAACTACCTTTTATTGATATGTCCGGCAATGTAAAAATTGAATATCCCATAGAATAAATCCAAAATGGAATTATAACCGACATAAATCTTCTTCCATAGTACTCCCTCAGCGAAGAATAATCTTTATTCAACAAAAGCGAACCTGACAATATAAAGAATAGCGGCAAACACATTCTGAATGAATTTTCTATGATGGCATACATATAAACTGAATTTCCTTGTACATTAGAAGTTGAGCCTGTTACGTGAAGTCCAACTATTCCAATACATGCAAAAACTCTCACATAATTATATATATTTTCTCTTTTTGTCATATACTTTCTCCTCTGTTACAAAAAATATTAGTAGATAAAACCTATATCAATCTTTGCTTAACCTTGTTAATTATAACCTTAAAGCATACTGGTAAACATACACCTGATATCAAATACATAATCTGCCATAAAAAATTTGCATTTATAGTTGCATATCCCAAATACTCAATAGGATACTTGTATGCTAATATGATAATAAATGAAACCAATTTAAAGCTTAAATAGTGTAACGCCATAATCTCTATTGTTGACTGTCCTATTATACACATGATTTTTTCTACTTTTCTGCTATAATTAACTACAGCATGTGAAATGCACATTGTTAAATATATGCTAGCCATCGAGCATGTCAAAAAAATCCCGGCGATGATATCTCCATTCCAGCAAATCCAATATTTCCATATTCTTTACACACTAATATATATACAAAGCATATTATTGCGGCATAAAAGTTATAAACAACCTTATTGGCATTTAACCATTTTTGTACCAATACCCCTGTGTAATACATAATCATTGCAAACCAGCTTATTTATATCGGTCTTAATATAGTACTAGTTTTCCAATTAACAACACATGCTATTAGAAACAATAATGACACAACAAAAGGAATATATAAACCCTTTATCCTTCTAATAATCATTTTTATCAATGATGATATTGACTGTACGTACTTTTCATTATAAAGTCTACCTGATAAATAAAAAAATACACTTACATGAAATAAACCTATATACTGAGAAATAAACATACAATGCCCCATAACAATATATATAATTGCAATTCCTCTTGCAATATCAATCATATGATCACAATGTTTATTTCCATCTCCTGTAAATAACATTCCTTTTCCTTCCAAACGTTATCTCATTTAACATCCAAATAGTATTTTATTTATTCTTTTGCATTTTGCAACCAATACACTTATGACCAAAACAATTCCAATCGAAAACACAAATGATATAATACTGTTTAATGAACGGCTGCTAAAGTAATTTACAAAAAATAAATCATGTAATAAATATATCTGCATTGTGTAAAGGCCTAAAAAGCTCATTACTTTTTGAAAAATTTTAAAAATCTCATATTTTACAATGCATGATACCAAAACCCAAACAAAACATATCCCCAATAGTGCAACAATATAATGATTATAAAACAACAATACTGCTTTTATTATTTTGCTTCCTGTCTGAATATGCAAAAAATTTTTTATGTATGATACATATACATCATATTGTTTGTAGGAATAGAAAATCATTGATAATGGATATAAAAACACACTTCCATTTAATAAATACTTAAACATGTTTCTTTTTTTCAATTGTTCTTTATTTATAACAATATAAAATCCCAGTAGATAAAATGGAAAAAACATCACCATGTTTTTAATTACAAGATTATTATCTCCTGTTAACATATATGTAACAGTAATTAACGCATAAACAAATCCTGTTGCAAAATAAAATTTCTTAAATCTACCCGCAATGAATACAACTAGTGTACAAAAGTATGCGTTTATCAGATACCAATACAACGGTTTCACAAAAATGCTATCAATAATACCCGTTTCAGGATTTGTAATAATCCACTTAAAACAAGTCCATATAATATAAGGGACTAACAGTCTCAACGTTTTTTTCTTTAACCAATGAATATCTAAATTTTTAATTCCTTTCAAACCATCAAGCCAACCTCCAATAAATATAAACAGCGGCATATGAAATGAATAACATATTTTAAATATTAGATTTTGATTATAATTTTGGCTATCATAAACCGAACTTATTACATGCCCTAAAACAACAAGACATATTGCCAAACCTTTCAATATATCTATACTCTTATCCCGTTTCATTTTCTCTCCATTTCCTCTTCATTATTTTAGTCACGGTAATATCAATATAACCCATCGCATTTTTATATATGAATGCTAAAAACATCAATAATAAATGAATCAACATAAACACTAAAAATACTACCTATAATATTCATTTTCAACATCGTTAAGTTAATTGTAAAATAACATTCTAACGACACTTCATAAAAAAACAAAAACAGAGTAAAAATATATCTCCGTTTATAAACCAACCCTATAACAAATAGTGCTACTGGAAATTTCATGAGGAAATTGACAAAGTAAAATATATATGTTCCCTCGTAAAGTCTTACATCTTCAAGCCACTTTACAAAAAGCATTCCTATATTTATAAATAGGATTATCAGTAAAACTCTTTTTTCCTGCAATAATTCTTTCAGCTACTTAGAATAATCTTATATAAACACTCCTATTAAAAATGAAACACACTGCCCAGCTTCTAAATCTGTACCAAACGCCAATAATAGCACGTCACTAATAGTGAGTATTACATAAAATCAAAATTCTTACGCTCTGTTTTTATATACAAACTCAGCAAAATCAAAATCAATCTGATTATCAATATCCGTTGCTTCTACCTCGTCAATAATATATATATTGGGCTTATATCCAACAACATTTTTACATTCTATCATCTTTTCTCTGGCAATTATATTAATTGCAAAATTTAATGCAGCAATATCAGGTAAATCTTGACTTCTAGGCTGATTTCTCAAGTCATAATTAATTGGCAGATTGTCTTTAAATAAAAATTCTTTTATCAGGTGGGCCGAATTTAATGAATCATACTGCCCTTCAAGCCTCTTATATTCTTCTATTGCCTCAATTATAGTATTATCTTCCAGCAGTGGATTTGTGACATTAATATATGCTATAACATCTGCATCAACATGCTCTGCCATATTTTTATAAACATCACTCATAGACACTTGATTTGAAGCATAATACTCATCACGTTTAACCGTCTCACATCCCATTTTGCGGGCAATATCTAACATTCCATCATCATTAGAATTAACAACAATTCCATCAAGATTAGGTATTCTCTTTAACTGATTTAATTTTATTTCTAATAAACTGCTTCCTGCAAATGGTCGTATATTTTTATTTACCACTCTTTGCGAACCTGCTCTCACTGCTACCAATGCTTTTACCTTCATTATTTTCCCTCCTTTTTCACAATAGTATTAGCCACAATTCCCTGCGACCATCTTTTTCCAATGACCTGTTGAAAATTTAACTCACTTTCATTTGTGCTAAATTCCATTTTTAATTTATTATCCCACTGAAGTCCTTTATCAACATTAGACTTATATTTTGACTTAAACGTTTTTATCTCCATACCATGTTCCTTGACAATGCGATAACACATATCCTTAGGATAAAAAATATCTCTGTTATTCATAGACATGTTATAATAAAAATAAATTAAAGGCTGTAAAGAATACGGAAGATATACTTTTACATTATTTAAATCGGCACATGCCGTAATAACTTTATTATCATTTCCATCAACAAAACTTCTTAATTTTTCTTTAAAAATGACTTTTCTAAAATTTTCCTCAGTAACTCCATTATATTCAACCATTTCATAATTATCATTTTTTTCTTTCATCGCAAAATAGCAAGATGAGTTTAGAAAATAGTTAACTAACTCTGAACAATTTGACGCCGGCTCATACTTCTCTTTATATCTAAGATAAAACACAGTTTTAACCAAACTGTCTATAAGATTTTTTCTTATCTTCTGCCCCTTACAAATTGCCTTCACATAAATATTACTGATTAAAATTCTCTGACAAACACCCTGAAGACCTCTCTTAAAATTTTTAATCTTAAAAAGATTGCAAGTGAAAAGCTCTGTCGGTCCAAGATTGTATAATGAATCATTATTTTGTCCACATAATACAATATAATCTGATGACTTATGCTGTTTCTCTAATGTTTTAAACAGATTATATACCGCTCCTGAAGTTTTATGGGCTTCAAACGGCATCTTCCGAAAAAGTCCTGTATTCTTTAAATATTCTTCATAATTGTCAAACTTCATTGAAACAATATTATGTTTAACTTTTCTATCTTCTGCAATTCTCCTGCTTCGTTCTACGTCTGCAAGATTTGTATCCATCTGATTCGGTGCACAATACTCATATGTAATTAACTCTATGTCCGCTCCCAGTGATTGGGCAACACATAATAAAAGATTAGAATCCACTCCGCCAGAATGCATTATATACGTTTTCTTATCTTTGCATAATAACTTAATTATATTTGTAACTACATCTTTGTAACATGAGTAATCACAAGCTCTCTCTATATGAAATGTATCTAACAAATCAATCTTTTTACCGCTGCTATAATAAAGTAAACCTGGAGAAAGCTTTATCAGCCCTTCTACATATGTGTTTTCCCCTCTATTATATCCATGTGACAAATAATATTCATATCTCAAATAATTCAACTTAAATGAAGTGACATAATTTCCGGCAAAAAAATCATATACATCACTGAATATATAAGTTATATCTCCATCTTTATATTGATACAAACGCTCCAGTGCACATAAGTCAGTCCCCGCATATATTAATTTATTATCCTTTATCTTTATAAGACCATAACTTCCTATTAATTCTGAGAGATATCCTTCTGAAATCTCTTCTGATGACAATAATTTATAGAAATCGTCATTACTATATTCTGAAATCCGTAATAAAGAATCCACCTTGCCAATAATTTCTGATTTACACAAATATATACAATCACCATTACTGCATTTTTGATATCCGTCCGATTCTATGTACAATATATTAGATTCTTTATCTGTTTTTATTATCATCTCAGATTACCTTTCTTCTCCAAAATCACAGTTAAAACCATCAATGCAAGTGCTATAAGTATACCATATCTTAATACTATATACATTCTTAATTGATAAATACCTGCGATTATAATCATCGTGATTAGACTTCCCGCCACTAAGCTTAATACAGACACAACATTTAATTTATATCTGATTTTATATATAAAATAATGTACTACAGATAGTATAAGGTATGAAATTACTGTTGCCATGGCTGCACCTATATACCCATATCCAGGAATTAATATTACATTTAAAATAATATTAATAATCGCAGCAATAGCTGTTCCTATAGATGAATATACAGTATCTTTAAAATAAAATTCCACATTTACAAAGAACAAATAAATAAAGTTAATATATACAACATATATTAAAATAAATGCTGCATCTATTCCTGACTGATATTCTTCTGCAACAAAAATTTTTAACACTTCAGGCATAACTAATACAAAACATACACACACTACTGAAAAAAAGCCCACATACATCTTTGTCATTTTCTTTATTACAGAATAATCCTTATTCTGCATTTTAGGGTATAACCATGCAATCCATACCATATCAAATGAATTTAAAAGAACGTTTAAAATTGACGATATATTGTACATACAGCTATAAATGCCTGTCACACCTGTATCTGTCATCTTACTTAACATAATTCTGTCAAACTGTACAAGCAGAATTTTGGAAAGCATATGCGGAACAAGCGGCAAGCCTATTTTTAATGCATACTTCCAATACTCAGACTTGAATAACGTCTTATTCTTTCCAAGCATATAAATCACAAGAAATGCAGCTATAATAATAAGCGGTATGCTTTCGCCAATAATTCTTCCCCAATATTTATCCTGTTCAAATGCATATTTTATTAAAAGAATAGATAACAAAACATTTACAACTGTATTCGTGAATGCAACCGCAATATATTTTTTATACTGAAGTTCAATAACCCATTTTGCACTCATAATCTCAATTACAGTGGATGCTGAACTGGTAATAACCAAAACATTTAATAAAGGACGATTCATTGGCATATGATTTGGAAAAACAATGCCTGCAAGATTAATTATAATCAGTGAAGCCAGTAATGCTATAACATCTAATGAAATTACACTTGATACAAATTTCTCATATGAATCTTTATAATCAATCTTTCCGTTCTTTATACTTCCTGAAAGCCCTAACCCTATGACAACTGATATGATAGATTGATAAGCTATATATGTATTATAATATCCATACTCACTTGTTGTAAGCATCCTTGTAAACAATGGAAGTGTTAAAAATGTAATTCCTTTTATTAAAATATTTCCAACTGTGTACCAAATCCCGCCCGATATAAACTTGGATTTAACTAACTTCTCTAACATAATGTAAATCCTTTACTAATCCTTATTAAAAATCTCATCAAAAAACTGTTGATGATTCTGCAATGCATTTTCTGTGTGATATACCGCCCTCACTTCCTTATACTGTTCCTTATATAACGCCCAATTCTGAAGCACCTGCTGTACCGCTATTAACAAATCCTCATCGTTCCTAAATTCAAACAAAGGATTAGTAATCAACGGATAATTTATTTCGGTTTTGTACAAGAATACAAATGAATTTAATATCATTAAATCTACCGATGCTCCAGTTGTATGCCCTAATGAAAAATCCACCATTTCAGAGTATGCCTTCATAGATGCAGAACGTTCCACGCATCCTATACATACTTGAGACTCCATATATTCTTTATAGTTATCAGCATCATCAAACGGATGTATCTTAATATAGTATTTATAATTTATCTTTCCTGCTATATTTTCTGCTATATCTAAAAGCATTTTATTGTATTTTTCAGAATAAACATAAGCCGGCGTATCTAGAACAACACCAAATACGCCTTTCTTATTTTCTTCACTAATAGACATTTCTGATTCATACATATATTTTGTTGAACCCACAACCTTAATTCTTTGTTCATCATATCCTGCATTCAAAAACTGCTGTTTTGTAAATTCATTCCAAGCCAAAAAATAATCGGCAGTAAAATTGGCAATGTTCAAATAATCATCATATGGTTCATTTCTATATAACCACTGCCCATGTTGCAATTCTACTGTAATACCATGTCGCATCTGCATAAGTTGTACAAAAATATTTGAAACCAAATCGCAATCTTGAAATATTAGCATATTTTTCTTGTTTTCTAATAATCTATTAGAACAAATCATATTATATAAATCATCTATAACGCACATCATAGAGCTTATATAAAATCTCATGATTATTGGAGAAAAACAGTCAAACTTTTTATAATATTCTTTTACCAATTTTGCACGTTTATAAAACTTAATAATTGTAAATTTCTTGGTTTTTTTGAGAACAACTCGTTGATAATTATGAACAAGGCTACACGCATTGTTAAAAATTGTCTGATGATCTTCCCTTGTCTTTCTAAAATCATCGATAAATACAACTATATTTTTTTCATCTGCATTTTCATATGAGCTTATATAATATTGATCAAAAAATATATTATAAAGTATCCTTACAAAAACATCTACTTTTGATACTTTTAGAACTTTCCATATTCTCTCTGATAAGACTGTTCCTAATTTCAATCCATATGTATTCTCTACATTGTTAAGTTTCTGTTTATATAAATTGTACTTCTCAATGATACTATCTTTCATATAGTAACTCCACCTTAAATATATTATTAATCAAACACCTAATCCTAGAAATAAAATTTTATTCTCTATTACTGAGCCTTTTGTTTCTCCGCCAAATAATATAATGAACACACAATGCTTATGTGTATCCACAACGGTTGTCTCAAAATATTCTGATTCATTTGCAAAATTGTTATTTCCATAATTAATGCAAAAATCACAGCTACCAATATTTCTTTCTTATGTTTGCTAATGCTATTTTTAACTTTTTTATATTTTTGACATGTTATAACATACAAAAATCTAACAAAAAATAGAAAACCAACAATTCCTGTACCAGCTAAAATCTCGGCAAAAATATTGCCACTTATTCCATTTAATCTATTATTATATTTTATATTACGATTATAACATATTTCCGGATCAACTCCTCCAAGGCTACACCCTATTACTGGACTATTTTTAAACACTTCAAATGTTTCTATTTGCGACCTTAATCTAAAAGAAATCGAATGAGAAGACATTCCTGCAATTCCTAAGCCATTAAGGTACTTTAATATCTTTGTATTACCAGACAAAGCACTATACAACCCCCATGCTACGAAAACAATTCCCACTGCAGCAACTAACAATATTAAGCACTCCCATACTGACAATTTAGAATTCATTCTTGTGAACAAAATAATTATTGCCCTAAATACTATATACACTCCCATCATCATCCATCCCATACGTGAAGTTGACGTCACAAGTGCCAATGTTATTATAGTTGTAAATATAACAAGTTTTCTTGTTGAAATTATTGTATTGTTAGATTTTTCTAATAGATACATACATATAGTCCATCCCATAAGTAAGTATGTAGAATAGTAAGACGGCTCAAATGAAAAACCATTACATCGATGCATATCTGTATACAATGTTACAAAAAAAGAAATGTCAAAAAATTGCAAAACAAATTGAACCAACCCTATACCAGACATAAAAGTAAAACAATATATATATTTTCGTATTATACTTTCCATTGTTTCTTGTCTCACTAAATAATTTAACATAACTAAAAGTTGAACGACAACAAACACGAACCAAATAGCATAGTTTAAAGCATTAACTATACTTTTTGAATTAAATATAAAAAACAAATTTATTAATGCACACAGGCATATACTCATATACCCTGCTGGTATTAAAATCTTCTCCCCTTTTATTATATCTATTGCAAAGAAAAGCATAACCAACATCATAAGCAATTGAGACGCTCTGAATGTATATCCAGCAATATCAAATACTAAAACAATATCAAAAGATGATGTTAAAATACTTGCCCATATTAATAAATTTATAAATTTTTTTAAACTTAATTTAACTATCATATATTCCTCTATACCTTTTATAAAATTACATCAAACATTCTTTTATTTTTTCGTAATCGAATAACTCATAGTTTTTTTTCACTTGCTGAAATCCTTTTTTTATCAAAGGATTATCCTCTTTTTTTATCGCTAATTCTTCATTGATAGCACTTGTAATTTCTTCTATACACAATGGATCAAAATAATGCGCTGCATCCCCTAAAACTTCCGGCATTGATGATGTATTAGAGGCAATAACCGGCGTCCCACAAGCCATTGCTTCCAACGGCGGGAGCCCAAATCCTTCATACAATGAAGGGAATACAAATAAGTCTGCCAAATTATAAAATCCAACCAATTCCTCATCTGTTACAATACCCGTGTGTATTACTTTATTAGAAATGTTTAATTCTTGTTCTATATCATCTAAATCATATTGTTTAAAACTTTTACCCACCAATAACAATAATGTGTTTTCTATGTTATCTATTTTTGAAAACGCTTCCAATAATCTTTTTAAATTTTTGTGTGGTTTTATATTTCCAACATACATTACCAATTTTTTATCTTTAGGAACATTAAATTTTTCATACAAATACGCTAATTCTTTTTTATCTATTTCTTTATACTGTGGCAATATTGTTTCATATGTTACAACAATTTTTTCTGGATTAGTGTGTTTATAATATTTCATTATGTCCTTTTTAGTATATTCAGAAACAGTTATAATTTTATATGCTTTCTTAATCGCAATCCCTATCATTATTTTGGCATACCAATAAGCAAATTTATTAGGTAAAAATTCTGGATAAACCAAATGTATTAAATCATGTATCGTTACAACCATTTTTCCTTTATAAAATATAGGTATATTATAGTGTGGAACATGCAAAACGTCAGGTTTTATTTTTTTAATAACTTTATACGGAAATTTCAGTTGCTCTTTCACACCATATATTTTTTCTCGATATTCTATAACATTTAATTCAGTATCTACGTCATGTATCTCTTGCTCATTCCCCAATGCATCCGTATACAAGCCTGCATTTATATTATTCTTTATATAAGTACCAATACCAGACATATTAATCATTCTGGCATCTACAACTATTCTCCTGTTTTGTACCTTTTTTTCATTCATAACAATAACCTCTGCCTTATCACAATTATAACAAAATTCTGCAAATACAGACTAATTTATATACCTCAACTTATATATCTGTAACCATCTAAACACACATAATATGCTTAATAACCCCAACAAATACCCTCATATCTATTGTAAATAACCATTACCTAATTTAATGCTTCAATAAATTCCTCATATATATGTAAATATTTATCTCTTCCGTCATCTCTACCAAGCATTTTACCTACACGGCTTATAAATTTATTGTATCTGTAATCCGCTTTTATCTTACCCTTGTAATTCAGGTTATACTTCTTTCCGTAGTAAATACATGATTTTATCTCCTGAATAACAGCAAAATCTGACTGTGGTGTGCTTTCTCTTTGAAGATGAATCATGTGAGTATCCTTGGAAAATACAACCTTCCCGTCTTTATTATTTGCCCTGAGTCTTCTTATCAAATCCGGTTCTTCATAATACATAAATATATTCTCATCAAACATACCGGCTTTAATAAAATCTTCTTTTCGAACAAACATATTGCAGCCTGCAATATACATCTTCTTTTCTTTATAAATTCCTCGTTTGTTATAAAACTTTAGAAGATTCTTATCCAACGGTGAATATCTGTAATCATTATAAAATGAAAATGTCCATTTTCTGTCAGCATTCAACAATCTGTTGCCAACCATAATTACCGAAGGGTCATCAAAAAAGTCTACCATTTTCTTAAATATAGGTTCAATGTATAGGATATCCGGATTCACAAAACCTATTATCCTGCCTCTTGCAAGTTCTACCCCTCTGTTATTGCCATACCCAAAGCCTTTATTCTCGGAAAGAACATAAGTATAATCAAAAGGCCAATCTTCTTTTATATATTTACCAATACGCTTATCCTCGCTGCTGTTGTCTACTACGATAACCTCAAGCTTATTTCCTAAATCATTATACTTAACCAGACTATCCAATTCATCCTGAACAATCTTCCAATTTTCATAGGCAACGATAACTAAAGATAAAACTATATCTTTTCCTGAATCAACTGACATACTATACTACTCCCACTGTCATAATACAAATTCTCTGACAATCAGATACATTATACAACAAAATTCATCATCATACTACCAGCTCATTATATAAACTAATTAAGTTACCCACATGTGTTTCGCAGGTATAATCATCATAGCCAAAACTTTCTGCTACTGATTCCGGAGTCATTGATTCATTGCTCTCAAGCCTTAGAATCTTGTCTTTTAAATCTTCTGTATCTTTGCTTTTAAACACATAGCCGTTAACCCCATTCTTAATCATCTCTCTTGCTGAGCAGGCATCCGATACAATACATGGAATACCGAAGGAAAGCATTTCCGTTATGGTAAGAGGCGCACCTTCATACCATATACTTGGAAATATAAGTGCTCTGACATCTCCAAGTCTTCTATTAATTTCTTCTTTATTAACCCATCCCGTAAATGTAATATCAGGATATGCTTTTCTCAATTCAGCAAGCTTATAACCATCCCCCATAACAATACCGGGACGATTAAGTCCACTTAATGCATCGCAAAATGTATCTATACCTTTTTCTTCCGATAGCCTTCCTATAAATGCATATTGGGAACCTCTTCTAAAATCCTTGAGTCCGCCTGTATTCATATTCACCGGATTATTTATCCTTACAGTCCTTCCATACCTGCTGAGATGTTCTTTTGCCAGTCCTTCATTAAGATTCGATATTGTAACAAAAGTAATATTCTTATTTCTTTTCAATAATTTATTCTGTACAACCTGCCTTGCTACTCTCCACAACTTATAAATATACTTTCTGGAATCACAATTGCATTTTATACATTTCATACTCATAGGCTTACAATGGCATATTTTATGCTGAGGATATATATACATTCCTCCGTTAGGACAGAATGAAAAATAATCATGCATAGTAATTACAATGGGAATACTGTACTTAGCTGTCACTGAAAATAATGATGGTGATAATATCTTGCTCCAGCTGTGAAAATGTACCACTGTAGTTTCCGGGTTCATACCGCTTATAAGTTTCTCGAATTCCCTCTTTGCACTCTTATTGTAAACTCCGTTAACAATTGCTCTTACTCTGTTATTATCCTGCAGAATATCCTTTTGATTTAGACATATAGTTTCAATATCACTATCATCTATAAACTTTTCAACCGGTCCGGTACCGCAAAAAAGGTAAAGCTTAGCTTTCCCTTTACTTAACTCTCTTGCTGACGTCAATGCCACATTCGCATTTCCACCATTAATATTTCCGCTGTCACTTACAATCACAATGTTTTCTAACATGAATTACTCCACTCTGATATAACTTCCGATCCAGTTGATTTAACTATGCTATTATATACCCCAAAAGGTTAGCACCCGTAATATCAAATTCATCCAGCGCATCACCAATATCTTTAGCCTTATCACTGCCTGAAACTACATAAAGAATGGCAGCATCATAGCTGTTAAGTGATGACACAGTGTCTTTATTATCCATGATTCCCGGAAGCACGTCAACTTTTACATCGCCAACCGCCTCTTGAAGCTTAGTCTTAACCATTTCCATATGTTCAGATTCATCAGCCCCGATGGAAGTGGTAATGAGAATATTTCCGTATTTCTTGTCCTTTACAAGAGATGCAATTCCTGCTGTCACAATGTCCATTCTGCCTTTATCGCATATATCTCCCAGGAATGTTAGCGAACCCAACTGCTCTACTTCAAATCTTGTATATACCTTTTTATCAAACACTGAAATAACAAGTATAACAGCAAATCCGCCTACAATAGCAACAAATATTACAACAATGTTCTTCACATTTACTATGCTTTTTATACTTACCCCGGTGTTTTCAGAAACTTCTTCCTTAACTACAGCTTGTGTTGTATGTTCTTCAATCTCCCCAACGATTTTGCTGTATGAACTACCGTTTTTTGCTGCATTGAAAGTTGTAATGTCTCCATCAACATACATAGTCACTATTCCGAATTTTTCTTTACTCATACTTATTATGATATCTGACCATTCTTTAACAATAGCCTCAACACGAGCTTTGCTATCCTTCCCGTATACTGCCATTGTGAGATATGTTCCGGAATACACTGAAACACCTATGGAATCCGTAGAATTTATACTATCATAGCCTGATGCATTCAGCTTTTCGTTAAGTTTACTCAAAGTATCTCCGGCAGATGCAAATAACACAATATTTTTCATCTTATCCGACGTTGCACTAATATAAATATTGGCACTGGCTCCGTAGTACTTAACAGCTGCTGTAGTCTCTGCTTGAGTAGTTTCCTCAACTGCAACAGGTTTATTAGCTTTTTTCACATTTAAAGCTACCACAAACATACCTATCATGGCAAAGCATAATACAATCCACCAGCTCCTTTTTAAAGCAGCCTTATACTTTTTTGCACTAATTACAACTTCTTTTTTTGCATTATTTCTCATAACTTATTTTCCCTTTCTTTCCCTTTGAACATACCCATTATAAGAATCTTCTCTTCTGGATAAACACATTGCTAATATCAATAAGAACGGAACCATCTGGGACGGAGTAAATAATCTGTGCTCCGTAAAAGATGTAACCACATTAATAACCAATCCTATATACAGTCCAAAGGATAAAGCTTTATTTTTCAATTGAAGTATTGATTTCTTCATAAAATATATAACTGCAATGACTAACCCAAGTCCCAGTATACCGGTCTCTCCTAAAATATTAAGAAATGACTGATGGGCATGGGAATCATTATACTGGTACACCTCCGGATTATTCCATGCAAATATGTGATTTACGTAACTATTGACGGCATATTCATCATTAAAGGAACCAAATCCGCATCCTACTATAGGAGATGCCAGGAACATCTTAATTGCATGTGGCCATAATCTTAATATTCTGTCAAATATTGTCCATGTTCTGTCCTGGGCAAAGCCGAATTTGCCAAACAACTTTTCCTGAAGTAATGCATGAAAATCTCCTCCATATGCATTATCACCCCACATATGATAGACGAAATACTCAAAAGCAATTACCACTCCAAGTAATAAAAGGAAGAAAAGTTCATCAAAATGAGCGGCTCCTTTTTTTCCTTTGATTACCACTCTGGATAATCCAATAAATACTACTGACAATAATATTGCGAGAATTGAACCTCTTGAATTAGTTGCCCAGGTTCCGACAAAATTAACTATCATACATACTGAATATATGAATCTCTTTTCTTTCGATCCATAAAATACATAACCTATTGTAAGGGCCAGTACTATTCCCAAGAAGCCTCCGGCAGCATTGTGTGATTCAAACAAAAAATGATATGTATGTGCCGGGTCTGTTCTCATTATTCCCAAAGGGTAAACTTCCGTATAATGAAAAAATAAACAAACAACATCTGCAATTGTTGTTACATATATAAACCACTCTGCCACCTTTTCAACAGAAAATTGTATCTCCGAATCCGGTAATAACAGCAACGGTAAAAATGTAATGAAGAAATTACCGTCTCTCCTATAAAAACCGGGAGAAATCAGTGCTTTGGGGTCATATAATGCTGTGGATAACACAAAATAAACATACAGTATGAATAAACATATCTGCAATGAATTGTAGTTCCTGTGAGTAAAGAACAAATATGGTATCGTCACAACCAAAACCACATATCCCACACTCACCGGTATAATATTAGTTATTGAAAAAAACAGACATGCATAACATACAAATACAATGCAGCTATTTATTGTATTAGGTATTCTAATCTTCATACTTCCTCTATCGCTCCATTAATACTTGATAAACTCTCCGCAATTTATTTATGCTATAACATAACCTATAATATTAATATTGGATAATCTAAGTCCGTCTAACGCCATTCTAATTGTTTTTTCATTATCATGTCCAGCTATTATTAACAAAATTACAGCGTCTGATTTTTTCACCTCATTTATCGTCTGCGCGTTGGTTATCAAGCCTTCTTTTAACTCTACATTTACATCTGTTACCAAGCTAGAAACACCTTCTTTAAGTTTCATCGCCTTACTATTATTTCTAATTTCTTGCGATATGACAAATGAAATATTTTTTTTGTTCAAACTCTTAATATATTCAGCTATGGAATTTTCATACAATGAAAAATCTTTTAGATTACAAATATCAGCTAAATAATCCAATTTATCTACTTGTGATATATCTTCTTTAACATACACCTTTTGGTCAAACATTGAAATCACAAGAACAATTACAAAACCTAATAATATACATGCAATAATAATTATAATGTTGGACAACTGAATAACACTTTTTAAGATACTTCCACTATTTGAATGTACTATCGGTCCATAATTTCTAACATACGATGTGGCATTATTTTTGATAGCATTAAATAGTGTTGTTTCCCCATCAATCTCTACTGTCGCAACATTAAACTTGGACTTAGCCAATTGTACTGTATGCTGTGCCAATTGCTGTGAAATTTCTTTTATTCTCTGCGAATCTCCTCTTCCATAAACTGATACAATAATATAATTATTACTATACACACTCACAGTAATATAATCATCATCACTTATAATTGGATACCCCTGTCTCTGTATTTCATCATTTAATGAATTCATACTTTCTTCAGCCGTTGCGTATAGGCAAACATTTTTCATTGTATCAGAACTTGTGGATATTTTAATATAACTTTGCGCTCCATAATATCCGTTATCATTGGTACTTACTGTTATACTTGTTTTTTTTGTATTATAAACAATTAATCCCGAACCAATTAAAAGCATCACTAAAAATATCAATCTAAATTTTTTTAAATTAGAAATATATTTACGAGCACTAATAATTATCTCTTTTCTATCACTCACAATTTTTCTCCTCACTTCTAAATCCAGCCTGACAAGGTTGCAAAAAATCACTTTTATAACAAATATATCCTACTTAATTATCTTAATAATTAAACTTTTACACAAATCAACAACTATCCTCTTTTCTTGATAAACACATCGACAATATCAAAATATAAGGAATCATCTGAGATGGTGTAAATAAACGATGTTCCGTAAAAGAACTCATCACGTTAACTACAAATGCAATATACAATCCCATTGATAAAGCGTTATCCTTTATTTTTACAATAGATTTTCTCATGTAATACAACATAAGCAATGTCAATATTAAGCCTACAATACCCGTCTCAGCCATAATATGTAAAAAAGATTGATGAGCATGCGCATCACTATAAACATATTGTTGTGGATAGTTCCAAGCGAGTACTCCATCAACATATTTATGCGCCGCAAATCCATCATTATATGAACCAAATCCACATCCAATAACTGGAGATGCTAGAAAAAATTCTATCGCAGACGGCCACAAATTAAATACTCGTTCATATATTGTCCATTCTCTCTTTTGTGTAAAATCTATATCTCCAAATATATTATTTTTCATGTACTTTTCTAAATTACTTCCAAGCGCATTATTGCCATAAGTTCGATATACATATATCTCAAATATAATAATAGCTGCTAATAAAAACATAAAAAGTACTACATCTAATCCTATTTTATGTTTCTTAAATTCAATCTTTACTTTTGCTATTATAACAAAAAATATTGCTATCAATAATCCAATAATAGAACCCCTTGAATCTGTTTCCCAAATTCCGACAAAATTAACTACTATACAAATTAGATATATTATTTTTTTAAATCCTTTTTCGTACATAAAAAACCCTAATGATAACGCAACCATACAGGCTAAAAATCCTCCCGCCGCATTATGTGCCACAAAAAGGAAATAATATATATTTGTATTTCTCAACAATCCCATATAAAAAAGAATTAAAAATACTGAATTTGTAATAGTCTCAAATATTATAAATATTTGAGTTACTTTCTTTGGTGAAAAATCCACTCCAACCCCTGGTATAAGAAGTAACGGAAGAAATGTTATGAAAAAATTACCATCTCTTCTATAAAAATCATAGGAAAGTAGAGCGTTAGGGTTATATATCAAAGCCGAGAAAGCGAAATATATGTACATTATAAATACTATTGATTGCAACGTACTTTTTGTTTTCTTTATTAAAATCATGTAAGGTATAACAAACATTAGTAATACATATGTCACACTTAACGGTATAAAATTAGTAATAGAACACATTAAACTAATATAACAAATGATTATAATAAAAGAATTCATATGATTTAATTTCAATAATTTCATTAAACTCCCCTTTTTAACTTTCAAGCACAAAAAATATCATACTTGAGCCTTTTAACATCTCATTTCATTATAATTTAATACGTCCCACGCTTAAGTTCTTTACTGTTAATCCTTAGTAATAATATTTATAATATCTTGTTTAAATCTATCTGCACCAAACAATTCTTTTGCTCTTTTTCTTGCATTCTGCCCATATCTATTTCTCAGCCCTTCGTCATCTGCCAACTTCTGCATTGCTTCTGCATAAGCCCTATCATCTCGATTAGGACATTCTATACCCGTAACCCCGCCTAAACTGACATAATTAACCCCTGATCCCGGTATTGTAAATGTCACAGCCGGTTTACCATAATACATGGCTTCTGCAAGGGATATGCCAAACGCCTCATTTTTGGTTATTGATGGAAAGCAAAATATATCACATGCGTACAAATAAGCTCTAAGTTCTGAATCTGACACTCTGCCGACAAACTCAATCTTTTCGTCTCCCTTAGCTCTTTGATGAAGCTTTTCTGTCAGTTCTCCACTTCCTGCTATAATTATCTTAATATTTGATTGTAAATATTTTGATGCATCTATCAGGTATTCCAACCCTTTATACGGAACATGTCTTCCAATAAAAAATGCAATCACTTTTCCTTTGTATTTTTCTCTGATTTCTTTGCCCAGTTCTTCATCTTTTTCAGTCAACTGCACTCTTTTCTCATCAATCTTTAAAGGGATAGCTATTTCTTTTCTATCGAAAAACTTGCTACACTCCGATTCCTTAAGATACTTCTCAGAAGTCCCGATAATCTTATCCGCCCTTTTAATCAGTTGCTTATTCTGCGCCCCAAAAAACTTCTTTAAAAGTTTCTGTTTTATAATATCAAGATGCCAATATATATAGAGATTAAATTTTCTTTTCTTATATTTTAATAATAATCTGGCAACAAAAGGATTAGGATAATGAAATATCACAATATCCGGTTGAAACTCATCCATGACTTTCTTTAACTGTTTTCCATAGGATAATGATATTGACTGAGATGCAACCTTTACCTGATATCCACATCTTATAACTTCAATTCCGTCAATTACATCAGTGGTATTTTCTGACTTTCTGCACAGAATATCCCCATTATCATCTTTTACATCTTCATTAAAACATATTATCTTTTGTTCAATGTCTTCATCTTTTAAAGCATTTGCCACATCTCTTGCAACCTGCTCAATGCCTCCGATATACGGATAATAATACTTCGATATCTGTAATACTTTTTTCATAATATATTCAATCACTTTCCCCCATTGGTAAACACAGTTACGATTGTCTTTCCAATGATTTTCATATCCAATCCCAGACTCCAATGGTCTATATAATCAAGATCCATTCTTACAACATCCTCAAAATCCTGAACCGAATTCCTTCCATATGCCTGCCACATACCTGTAATTCCTGGTTTCATGGAAAGTCTTCTC
Source organism: Eubacterium sp. (assembly GCA_051879635.1). GTDB lineage: Bacteria > Bacillota > Clostridia > Lachnospirales > Lachnospiraceae > JBJEMK01. The sequence continues at coordinate 1,483 of JBJEMK010000166.1, read as the reverse complement.
TTGTGATGTCCCGCATATTGTTTAAATTCATTAACCGTTGGCGGTCTTGTTCCCACAAGACTCATATCTCCCTTTAATACATTAATAAACTGTGGCAATTCGTCTATACTTGTCTTTCTGATGAATTTACCAACCTTAGTTATTCTTGGATCATCCGTCATCTTGAACATAAGTCCGGACATCTCATTTTTTTCCATAAGCTCCTTAAGCCTGTCCTCTGCATCTACATACATGGACCTGAACTTATATATATAGAAATATCTTCCGTTCTTGCCTACTCTCATCTGTTTAAAGAATAACGGTCCCTTTGATTCCAGCTTTATAGCCGGAGCTACAAAAATCATCGCTATTAGCATTACGATAATTCCGACCAAAGAACCTAATATATCAAATATCCTCTTTATAAACAGCTCTTTATAATCAAATATTCTGTTGGCAAATGTAACAACAGGTATTGTGCCAAGATGTCCCAGGGTAGTATCGAAATCTTTATAGCTGTCAAGGACTTCAAGCTTAAGGTGTACTGTAACACCCATATCCTCCAGTTCCATAACCATAGACTTTATCTGTTCACGAAGCTGGTAATTTACATCTATGTACACCTCATCAACAACTTCATTCTTTATGTATCTCATCATAGTGTGAGCATTGGCAACTACATTAACATTGCCAAACTCCTCACCAATCATATCCTCGTCCAGTATAATGATTCCTGCAATAATTCTTACCCAGTCCTCACTCTTATCTATCTGCTTCATTGTGCTTTCTGCACGATCTTTCATGGTAACTACAATAACTCTGCTAGCTTTGGCTCGGCTGCGTCCCCTTGCAAGAAGATACCATTTTACAATAAATCTGGTGAGATATATGAGTAACCCCCCACCAACCACAGTAATTACATATATACCTCTAGGAATTTCCGTATCTTTCTTTAAAAGTTCATATATAGCTATAACAGCACCAAATATGAACATTTTCCTTACTACAGACTTAAGTTCTTCAAACTTACCTCTTACCACAAAATCTGATGTCACATTGGTAAACAGAGCCGTTATAAGTGCCGCTACCAATACACTTAAGAAATTAACGCTTAGCTCATTCATTGTAATATCAATAGGAAATTTTTTATAACCTACAAGCCATATGTATCCTGAAAGATAATATGCTATGAACACACATATGGAATCTGTAAAAAACAATATTATATTCTGAACGCTGTCCCTTGTTCTGTTAACATAATTAAACATATATTTTTATCATTGCTAAATTCTAATTTAGCTTATCTCCAATTAAATATTATCTTAATATGCGCGAAAGACATATTTTATATATTTTACACCTATATACACTATTATGTCAAAGAAAGTCGATTTCCAATCTATAGCATTTCGATGTATTTATTTTCTTTATGTTAATGATAGTCTCGCCCAATCGGATAGGAGGATAATCATTAGTTGATTATCCGTCCTTCCACACCACCTGG
>JBJEMK010000165.1:0-27692 GCA_051879635.1 Eubacterium sp. | reverse complement strand
AATCTGTATAGTGGCATGCCATGATACAGAAGAACTGGAATATTTGTCTGATGAGGTAATTGAAATATGTGAGGGCAGAATTATTAATAAATAAAATTAAAAATATTTTTTAGCTGTATGTAAGTCGAAATTACCAAATGTACCCGATTGACTACCAAATATACCCGCAGTGAAATTTTTGAGTATGAATGTCGTATCATGATAATGGAGAGTTCTAGGAATGGAGGTATTTTATGAAAAAAATGCAAATATATAAAACCATATCCCAAATAATAATGGTATTTTTGGTTAATATTTCTTTGGTTTTTACAGTGGTTGGATGTGGAAATGCACAGTCAGAACAAGATGATAATGAAATAAAACAAACTTCAGTAGAAGATTCGATTTACACAGATCCTCCATATGTATGGGAGATAGAACCTGAGTTTGAAAAGATATCAACGGATGAGGTAAATGTTTCGGAGTACTATAATTCGGAAACAGGACAATTTAGTGAAGCTGTAGAAAAGCAGATACACAAATATATTATGTCATGGTACAGTAACGCAGATGATTTTTATGATAAAAAAAATCTAAATAAGTCAGTATGGAATGAAATTAAAACAAGCAATATAGAAAGCAGCAATATAAAATATAATGGAAAAGATATGATACTAGTGTCATTTCAACTTGATAAATTCAGTAAAACAATGTTAAAAGATGACAGAATAAATGTAATTTTAGAAAAAATAGGAAATTTTTATCAGGTGAGTTATATGTGGTATTCAGGCACATATAGATTTGTGTATTTGCCAGCTTTTGCATGATTGGAAATTTATCAGGTTCAAAATTACCAAATGTACCCGATTGAGTACCAAATATACCCGTAGTGAAATTTTTGAGTATGAAAGTTGTATCATGATAATAGAGAATTTTCTAAATTGAAAAGCGCTTGAGAAAATTCGGATATTTATGAGAACGGAGGGGATGAAATTTAGGGGAGATAGAAAAGCAAATAGTTTAACTTAAAGTTACAATTCACTGAGTAAATGTAGCTTGCTCACTTAACATGCTAGTTAAAAGTGAGTGAAAATGTAAAAAGAAAAAAGGAGAAATTTTGAGTATGATCAAAAAAATTATTAAAACACTTTTAACTTCAGTTGCTATTTTGACATTATTTGCTGTCCCGGTAATAGCAAGTACTGTAAATTTTGAATTTAATGTTGAAATTGCAGATGATACAAGTTCTGTACAGTATTCGGACAATGCCAGAAAAGAAGACGATAATAATTATGCTTATATTTGTTATGATTCAAGCAACATAACAGCCGATGATGATTTTGGATTTTGGGTGGTTGGACAGCAAGGCGACACAACACAATTTTCGGAGTTTGTGCAAGCAACTGCAAGAACTGGAACATATAATCCACGATATACTAGAACATATTACAATGGAAATAACTATAGACTGGCAGGAGAAACATATGCATATTATGTTCATGTGGCTGGTTATTGGTATCCGTAGGATAATTTAAGACTGAGGAATTTTGGCAGCAGCTATATTTATATGTAATATAGTACTGCTGCCAATTATGTAGGAGGGGCTTATGAAATTAAAAAGAGTATGTGCACTTGGATTAACTATAGTTCTATATTGTTGTTTGGTTGGCTGTTCGTTATTTCCGGATGGAACCTTAAATAATAAAAATGTGGAAATTGATGTGACAATAGGTGAAGATGGCATAATTAATGGAAAATTAAATGATAAATTTAATGTGAATGCTACTATATCCTATCCGGAAGGGATTAAGAGTATTGATGGATTCAAAGCTAATGTGAGAAAAATGAATAAAGTAAAGGCGGATGCAACAGTTGAAAAATTATCAAAGTATCTGGGTAAAGTTGTGAAGGATTGTATCGAGTCAGGCGGAAATCCTGGTTTAAGATATTTCTATACATTTGATGACGGCTCCCAATATTATGATGGTGATTATATTCAATACAAATCCAGCGATTATAGTTCAAAAAATTACAGTGCATGTACGAGTTCGAAGAAATATGGGCGCTTAATTGCAGATGATGTTCTTGAAGATTTTTCGTTATCGGATGCAAAAGCGAAAGCGAAAGAAGCTATTAAGTTATTTGATGAATTTGATTTTACGGAAGAACCTGTGGATTGTTATGCGTTATCTGTTAAAAATGTAAATGAATATCGTGAGTCGCAGGGAATGCAATTTACGGATTGGAGTAAAGAGGATGAGGCTTATGTTTTTACGTTTTTAAGACTTTATAATGATATTCCAATTTGTGCGGATTCCATTGATAATGGGTCTTATTTCAGCAATAGTCATAACGTTAATGTGATTGTAGGAAGAGAGGAGATAGAACTCATTGAGATAGATGCTTTGTATGATGTATTGGAAACTAAGGAGATAACGGATACTTTATGTTCTGTAGAAGAAGCGTTAGAGATTTTAGCAACAACATATAAATATACATCACAGCTTAATACACATGAGATTGTTGAAATAAATCTGGTGTATGTTCCGTTGGCATCGGTATCAGCTCAATTAAAAGAATATGATGCAAATCCATATTGGGAATTTGTTATTGAAACTGAGAAAACGGCAAATGATAAAAAAGGTACGTATACGTATAAGAAAAAAAGTTATTATTTGGTTAATGCGGTTACAAAAGCCACATTCTTATCTAATTAGTTTATAAGGTAATATTTGCTTTGATATGGGGTGAGTATGAAAAAATATCTAGGATACATAAAATCGGATTTGAATAGAATATTTTGCAGTAAATTATTATATGCATCTGTATTGTTTTACTTATTAGCAATATGGCTTATATTATTTTTCGAGGGTATTGGAAATCATATGAGTATATGGACATCATATGGTGCTCTTCTGGAAATTCAGGGTTTTAGCAATATGAACAGGGCATTATTTTTAATAGCGTCTTTACCAATGGCTACTTCATATTGCGATGATATTTCAAATAAATATCAGAATTTACTGGTGATTAGAGGAGATATAAAAGCATATATCTTTAGCAAGATTTTAGTATGCTTTTTTTCAGCGTTCATAATTTCGTTTATGAGTTTAAATATGTGTGCACTTTTTCTTGCCATTACGAATGATGCTGGAGTAATAAACACCGGCAATTACAATACATCAAATGTTTACTATGATTATATGTCAGGTCCATTTCCATATATGACTATTATTGCAATGACATTTCTTTTTTCTTTGGTTTCCGGCGTATATGCTGTGTTAGGCTTGGCCTTTTCGACCTTCGTTAAAGGGAGGTTTGCTGCTTTTGCTGCTGCTACATTTATAAGTATTGTAATGGAAGTACTTTATAAGTTTATTCCAAAATCTTTAAGTTTGTTTGCCATTCAGTATGGAAATAATGCTTATAGAACAGGAACAACAATTACGATTTTATTATCAATCTTAGTGGCGCTGGGGTACATTCTCATCGGTTCAATTATATTTGGAAGAAGAGTCAGGAGGAGGTTAAGTAATGAAATCGATTAGAATATGTATCCAGAATATTAGAAAATGGCAATCTAACAATAGAATAAAAATGGTTTTTGCATTTGCTGTGTTATGCACTTTTATGTATACGACAGGAATATCAGATGTTAGTAAAACTATAGGTATAAAGGTTTCTCCATGGATTTTTCCGTTTATGTTTACACATAGATATATGAAGATTACATTTATGATTCCGGTAGTTTTTCTCTTCAGTGATGCTCCGTTTATAGATGCTAATCAAATGTATGTTATGATAAGAAGCGGAAGAAAAAGATGGTGTGGAGGGCAATTGCTATATATTATAGCTGCATCATTTAATTATGCATTGGTATTATTGTTATCTAGTATTATTTTTAACATAAATAATATGTATTTGGACACCGAATGGGGAGAATTATTGGGATCAGCAGGAACAGCAGGGTTATTAAACGCTTATGGACATCAATATGATACAGTGTCAATTTCAGGTGGAATAGTTAAATACTACACACCATTGCAGGCTATGTTTTTTTCATTTGTTTTAATGTGGTTAAGTTTTATTTTTCTTGGAATGATAATGTATCTTGTTAATATTATAAGTAAGAGTCATACAATCGGATGCATAATAGGGGTTATGATGATTACTTTAACAGCTGTTGTAGAACCATATCCGTATCTTGCAAAATTTTCGCCTATGAGTTGGAATTCACTTAACAATATAGATATAGCTAAAAGGACGGAACTGCCAAGTATCGATTACATATTGTTCGTATATATATCTGTTATAATTATCTGTTCTGTAATTGCGGTAATTATTAGCAGGAAACAACAAATGATTATTCATGATGAAAGGTAAAATTTATGTCAGAAAAGATAATAGAAGTAAGGAATGTCACTAAAAAATTTGGACAAATATCCGTATTAAAAGATGTTTCTATAGATTTTGAAAAAGGTAAAATTCACGGATTGGTGGGACGAAATGGTTCAGGTAAAACAATGCTTTTAAAATGTATATGTGGTTTTGTTCCGGTAACAGAAGGTCAAATAATAATTCATGGAAAACAAATAGGAAAAGATATAGATATGCCTGCTAATACTGGAATAATCATAGAGACGCCTGGTTTTTTATATGATTATAGTGCATACAATAATCTTAAATTTCTTGCTAATATTAATAAAAAAATAGATAAACAAAAAATAATAGAAACAATAAAATTGGTGGGATTAGATCCATATAACAAGAAGCATGTTGGAAAGTATTCTCTGGGAATGAGACAAAGACTGGGCATTGCACAGGCAATTATGGAAGACCCGGAAATACTCATATTGGATGAGCCTATGAATGGACTTGATAAAAAAGGAGTTTCTGAAATGAGAGACTTGTTTAAAAGTATGGCATCAGAAGGAAAAACAATTATTATGGCCAATCATAGTGCAGAAGATATAGAGATTCTTTGTGATACTGTAATTCAGATGGATATGGGCGAAGTTGTTAATTAAGAGTAAACGTTTGCAGTATGTATATTAACAAATGAAATTATTGTAGCGGATGATAATCTTGACTTGAAGGGTGTTTATTTATATTATTTTGAGTAATAAGTGATTTTGATATAACGGCGGAAGGGTTTTTGATGATTTATAGAATAGGAATATGTGATGATGAGAAATCTACTTGTTGTGAGTTAGAGGAGATTATTATAGAATATTTCAAGGAATATGATAATAATGTGGAAACCTTTGTATGGAATTCAGCAGAAGATTTTATGAATGATGTTCCGGCTAAGATGAGGGTAGATATCTTATTTTTGGATATAGAATTGCCGGGACGCAATGGAGTAGATGTAGGGAATTATATAAGAGGCGTATGTGGCGATGAGGGAATGCACATTATTTATATTTCCTCAAAGACCAGCTATGCTATGGATCTGTTCAAAGTACATCCCTATGATTTTTTGATTAAACCAATAGATAAAGAAAAAGTGCGCAGTGAGATAAAAATGTTATTCTGTTTGGATGATCAGGATAAAAGATTTTTTGTATATGAATATAATAAAACTCAACATAAGGTTTTGCTGGGGGATATCCTGTATTTTATGAGTGAAAGAAAGCACGTAAAAATTGTTTTTATGGATGGGAATCAAGAATATGTTGGCAAATTAAAAGATGAGGTGAAAAAATTACCGGACAATTTTGCGATGATAGGCCAGTCATATATTGTTAATTTAAGACATATAAAAGAATGCCATGTGGAGTGTGTTATAATGGATAACGGGGAATGTTTAGGGATAAGCAGAAATTATAGAACATCTTTCAATTTAAAAATGATTGAATACAACAAATAAGAGGAGGATAATGGATTACATTGACTAATACGATACTTCTGATAATGATGGAGATAGCCAGAGTACTGGTTATAATTGCATACTTTCAAATTTTTTATGAAATCAGCTCCGAAATAAAACATTTTCTTACAGGCAGTCTATCTTTTTTTATAATGATGGGCTGCTATTTGGCGTTTAACAATAGTTATATATATTTAATTGCTACCATAGTTGGTATTATTATAATTTCTCTTGGATTTAAGGGAATGTTTAAGAGAAAGCTTCTTCTGAGCGTGATGTGTTTTGTTATAATGTTTGTAATTGATTTTACTACAAATTTCATTATTATAAATATCAACAGGAATATAAAAATTGGAGTCTATACTTCTTTTGTATCTATTTTCCTGTTTTATATTGCAATTATGATTATAAAGCTATTATTGAAAAATAAATTGAAGACTGAATTTTCCGGACAATGGTATATTTTGCTGGTGGTTTCTGTTATGAGTGCTTTTCTGCTATATATCATTTGCAGGGATATTAATATAGCTGAAGGTTCAATTGTTGCCGTAAGCTCCATTATTCTTATATTAAATTTTCTGTTATACATTTTTTATTCCTCAATGTTAGATAGATTTGAGTATGAACAGGAAAATAGAAATCTTAAGCAGCAGATGAATTTATATGAACAGCAAATCAGAAACAACGTAGAGAATGATACAAAAATCAAAGCAATCCGCCATGATATGAAGCATCATATAAGAGTAATAAAGGATCTTGCTGATAGAGGAAAGGTGGATGAGATAAAGGAATATGCTGAAACGCTTGGCGAAGATATTCAGAATATTGAGACATATTACAATACAGGAAATATTGCTGTAGATGGAATTTTAAATTATTATTCAGGATTATTTAAAGAAAAGGGAATATCTACCGACATCAATATTGCCATCCCTGAAGATATGGACGTTAATGCTTATGATTTAAATATTATTCTGGGTAATTTGATGGATAATGCATTGGAAAATGCAGTTAATGCAGACAAGCCAAGTGTATCGGTGAGCGTAAAGTATTCAGGTTGTGTATTACATATTGCTGTAACGAATACCTATGATGGAATGGTTGAAAAGAAGGGTGAAAGATTATTAAGCAGAAAAAGTGGAAATCACGGCTTTGGTATTGATAATGTTAAGAGAATTGTCAAGAAATATGCCGGAGAGGTAAAGGTGGATCATGATAAAGAAACATTTAGTGTAAGAATTGTGATGTATATATAATTTACATACAGACTAGAGATTAATGTACAGGAATTAGACTGATTCGGAGGTGCTTTGTTATGATAGGTTTTAGTATGATGATGTGGTTTGTTTCCATTATCCTCATGATTTTAGGAGTGTTGTTATTAAAAGGAAATTCTTCAGGTGTTCATGGAAGTGTATATGATGATACGGATGATAAAAATGGTTATGCAAGAGAGCTGGCAAAACCTATTTTACTGTTGGCAGTTGGTATTGCTATTGCCGGAATTATAGCAGTTGTAACAGACCCAGGATGCTCAGTAATTATTGCTGCAGGCTTTATATTGATTGTAGTTATTGCTGCCGGAATTTGGTTTGGTAAAATTCAAAAAAGAAATTAATAATACTGAAGGAAAGAGTGATATAATGACAAATACAAGTGCAACGATGGGAGGATTAATATGGAAATAGTAAAATTAACAAGAGAATATAAAGATGAAGTATTTAGTATGATGAGGGAATTCTACGACTCACCGGCTTTGATTCATAAGTCATCTGATGCTGTGCTTAACAGGGACATAGAAGATTGTATTTCAGATAATCCATTTATAGAAGGATATGTATTCCTTGATGATAGCGGAGTAGCGGGATATTCAATGGTAGCAAAAAGCTATACCACAGAATATGGAGGATTATGTATATGGGTAGAGGATATTTATTTTAAGAAAGCTGCCAGAGGTAAAGGTTACGGTACAAGTTATTTTAAATTCTTAGAAGAAGAATATCCTGACGCTGTAAGATTTAAGCTTGAAGTTGAAAGTGAAAATGAAGGGGCGATTGCAACCTATTATAAAAACGGATACGATATTTCCGAATATTGCCTTATGACTAAAGAAATTGATAAGGATGAGTAAATTAATTGTAAAATTTTGCTTGATTGACAAACTAATATTAAACAATTAATATGAAATTAATTATATTTGTAATGTAAGCGGATATGGGAGGTATGATTTATGGGAAGAACAAAGAAGGATAATGAATTACCAAAGCCGGAATTAAAGGTGGACGTTAAGGAACTTATATTGCCTATGGCTGAGATAGCGAAGGAAGTTGCTATAGAAAAAGCGACACCTGTGGCAAAGAAGGCGAAGGAAAAGGCAGCGCCTGTGGCAAAGAAAGCGAAGGAAAAGGCTAAGAAAGCTATAACGGAAACTAAGAAGGTTGTAGAAGAGAAAGCTGAAATCAGGAATACGAATGTATATATTCAGTATCAGGGAATTGAAGTAAGTACAGATGATCTTGTTGATAAAGTAAAAAAAGCCTATGTGGCTGATGGACACAGAAAGTCATCAATTAAGGATGTGAGAGTATATATTAAGCCTGAGGAAGGTTGTGTATATTATGTAATCAACGGAAAATCAGCAGGTAAGGTAAGCTTATAAATGATGTTTTATATTTTAATGGCCTTAATGGGATATATATCGGGAAGCATACTATATGCCAAGGTGTGGGGCCGTGTTTTCAAAAGAAAAGATGTTACAGTGGAGAGCAGGGATGGTAATCCGGGAACTGCCAATGCATTTATGTACGGAGGATTCTGGTGCGGTGTAATAACCCTTATATGTGAACTGTTAAAGGGGTTTATTCCGGTATTTATATGCATGCGTCTGGGGAAAAACGATATGATTGGATTGTCAATGGTTATCGCATCTCCCGTGATAGGACATGCATTTCCTGTTTTTTTCGGGTTTAAAGGTGGAAAGGGTATTGCGGTTACCTTTGGCTCTTTACTGGGTATGGCTCCCCATATACAGCCGGCTCTTATTATGGCGGTGTTTTTTATAATGTTTTCTTTAATCATAAGAATTACACCACATTTTTGGAGAACTGTGTGGACATATATATGCTCATTAATTATCATTTTGATTTCAAGGGAGATTATTGCTGTAAAAATCGGATATTGCATGATTACAGCAGTTGTGGGATACAAAATGTTTAATAGCGATGAAGAGAGAGACAGAATGAAGGTAGGAGTGTTATGGATGCGCTGATATTGTCATGTTCCACAGGGGGAGGACATAATGCTTGTGGAAGGGCTGTAAAGGAAGAACTTGAACTGCGGGGGCATAATGTTGTCATGATGGACCCTTATGACCTGGTAAGCAGTAAATTATCTGCACTTATTGGAAATGTCTATATAAAAATGGTACAGCATAGTACAGGACTCTTTGGCTTTATATATAAGCTGGGAAGTCTCTATAGAAAGCTGCCGTTTAAATCACCGGTCTATTATGTTAATAAGAAGCCGGCACAAAGATTGGGAGAATATATTGATAAGCATAATTTTGATGCTGTAATAATGCCCCATCTGTTTCCTGCCGAACTTATTACATATCTTAAGAAAGAAGGACATAAGCTTCCGGCTACATATTTTATAGCCACCGATTACGTGTGTATTCCATTTACAGAAGAGACCAATTGTGATTATTATATTATTCCTCATAAAAATCTTTCTCTTGATTTTATAAAGCGGGGAATTAGTGAGGATAAACTAGTCCCTCTGGGAATACCTGTATCTTCACGTTTTGACGTACCTATTGATAAACTTAAAGCCAAGAAAAGACTTAAATTGAATCCGGATATAAGGTATCACCTTTTTGCAAGTGGAAGTATGGGAGCGGGCAATATGGTGAATACTTTCAAATCATTAAGCAGTTACGTTGAAAGTACTGACGATGAAGGACTTATTGTAATATGCGGTAATAATACAAAACTTTATAAGAAACTCAAAAATTTATCAGGGTCAGACAGAGTGAGGATTATTACCACCACAAATCATATGGCGGAATATATCAGTGCCTGTGAAAGCTATATAACCAAGCCCGGTGGATTGTCCTCCACAGAAGGAGCGGTTATAGGGACTAAGATGCTTCATTACAGGCCTATTCCGGGATGCGAAGAGTACAATATGCATTTTTTTGCAGATAAAGGATTAAGCGTTGCTATCAATAATGACAGTCAGCTTATAAGTGTTCTTAAAACAATGAAACAGGATAAAAATACTGAGACCATCAAAGATAAAGAACTTACTGATACAGGAGTGATTAACAGAAATGCACGGGTTGATGTGTGTGATTTTATAGAAAACAATATGACAGAGCAGGTAAATAAGCATTAATATTATAAACAATAACATATTGAAGGACCAAGTATTATGAATAATGAATTAACACCAAGTGATATTAAGAAAATGGAAGAGGAAATTGAATACAGAGTTCATGAAGTCAGGAAAAAAGCACTGGAGGATGTTAAAGAAGCCCGTGCTCAGGGAGACTTAAGTGAGAACTTTGAGTATTACGCTGCCAAGAAGTTTAAGAATCAGAATGAAAGCAGAATAAGATATCTTCAGAGAATGATAAAGACTGCAACAGTTATTTCAGAGGATTCGGCAGAAGATGAAGCGGGCGTTAACAATACCGTGGAAATCTTCTATGAAGATGATGAGTCAACAGAGGAAATCAAGCTTGTTACAACTGTGAGAGGAGATTCCCTGGAGGGACTTATCAGTATAGAGTCGCCATTGGGTAAAGCTATTCTCGGACACAAGGTGGGAGACAGGGTTCAGGTTGTTGTTAATCCCCAGGTGGAATATTGGATTGTCATTAAGTCCATTAAAAATACAGATGCAGGAGACGATGCAATTAACAGTTTCTAGGATATGATAATTAGAGGTTTGTTTGAATGCTTGAGGTTTATGGTGAGTTATGCAAATGACAATTGATGCAAAGCACACTTGCGTTACTTGTCGCTCGCAGCGGTACATAATGCGCAAAAATACTGCACATAAGTACCGGCGGCTCCAAAGTGCATTTGCATCATATTGTCATTTGTACAACCTATCCATAAACCTCAAACATTCAGACAAACTGTAATTATAAAAGGAGTGTGATATTTTTTGGGATTTAATGAATCTCAGCTTGAAGCTATTAACCACAAGGATGGTCCGGCGTTAGTGCTGGCAGGTCCGGGCTCGGGAAAAACCACGGTGATATGTCAACGAATTAAACAGTTGATTACGGGATACGGGGTTTTACCTTCGGAAATTCTTGTGATTACATTTACCAAAGCTGCTGCCCGGGAGATGAAGCAGCGGTTTCTGTCCCTTACAGGGAATCTTTATGTATCGGTTACTTTCGGTACATTTCATGCAGTATTCTTTTCAATACTGTGTCATGCATACCATTATTCGGTAAATTCCATAATTACCACAGAAGCTCAATTTAATTTTATCAGGAATGAAGTCAGTAAACTTGAATTGGAATTTGAGGATGAAAATGAAGGTATATCATTAATTTTGTCCGAAATCAGCAGAGTAAAATGTGATAGACTGTCCATAAATTCTTATGAAGCATACAGTTGTCCTCCTGAGAGTTTTAAACGCATTTTTAAGGAGTACAATAATATGCTGGCAAATAAAAGACTAATTGATTTTGACGATATGGTAATTATGTGTTATGACCTTCTTAGCAAAAATCCTGATTATCTTATGGTCTGGCAGAATAAATACAGATATATTCTTATTGATGAGTTTCAGGATATTAACAGTGCCCAGTTTGAAACCATAAAGCTTATATCGGACAGATTTAAGAATGTATTTGTTGTGGGGGATGATGACCAGAGCATATATGGATTCAGAGGTTCTAAGCCGGAGATAATGCTTAATTTTGAAAAAATATATCCGGATGCAAAACATATAGAACTGAATGTTAATTACCGCTCAAAGAAAGATATTATATATGCTGCCAAGTCAGTGATTGATTGCAATAAAGTAAGATTTTACAAGAATTTTAAGGTGGAGCAGGGTGAGGGAGAAAAGGTACATATATGTGAATTTGATAATCTTGAGGAAGAAAAGAATTTTCTTGTATCCCAGATAAAGAAACTGCATGCCAGTGGATTGAATTATTCGGACATAGGGATACTGTCGAGAACCAATGTAATAAATAGTATCTATGGGACAGTATTAACCAATGAGGGTATACCCTGCAGCTATGTGGCAAAGGAAATCAGTATATATGATTACTGGATCGGAAAGGATATTGCCGCTTATCTTAGGATTGCAAAAGGCTCAAGAAAGCGTACGGATTTTTTGCAAATAGTTAATAAACCCATGAGGTATATAACAAGATCTTTTCTTACGGAACCAGTCAGCTTTGAAAAATTGATGGATGTGTATTCTAATGATACTGAAATGACAGAAAGAATAAGTGATTTCCGGTTTGATGTTAATATGATAAGGAAAATGACACCATTTGCCGCATTAAACTATATAAGAAAAGCGGTGGGATATGACGATTATATCAGGGATTATGCAGGTAAACACCACATCAGTAAAGAGGAAGTGGGTGGAGTGTTGGAAGAGCTTACAAGACAGGCAAAAAAATTTAATACATTGGGACAATGGCTTGATTATATTGATGAGTGTAAGAAAGCTTCAAAGGACAGTAAAATGCAGCAAGACAGGAATGATGGGAGTTTAAACAGACGAGACCGGGATGGGGTTAACTTCTATACATTTCATGGTGCCAAAGGATTGGAATTTAGGGCAGTATTTATCACGGATGTGTGTGAGGGAATAGTTCCGTATCACAAGGCTGTTCTTGATAGTGAAATAGAGGAGGAACGAAGAATGTTTTACGTTGCCATGACAAGGGCAAAAGAAAAGTTGTACCTTTGCTATCCCAAAGAAAGATATAACAAAAGCACAACTAAATCACGTTTTATAACGGAGATTGACGAAAGCAGAACAGATGACTATTCCTGATTATCTTCCTCTTCGTAAAGCTCCTCATATTCCATTGCATCCAGCTCCTCATCAAAGGCATCTGCTACAAGCTCGTATTCTTCGTCTGTCTCGATATTTTCCAGAACAGGTTCTTCACCATCTTTTACTGAGTATCTGTAAAGGTATACCTCATCATTCTCGGCAGCCTCGCCGCTTAAAGGAAGAAGTGCGATATAGTCATTGTCACCGGCGGGAAATATTCTTATAACAGCACATTCAACTTCACTGCCATCATCAAGGGATAATGTTACTGTTGAATACTCAGAATTATTATTAAAATCTGCATTATCATTACTCATTATGCTAAACCTCCATAGGAACATTATTTTTTAATTTATCTTGCTATGAAAATGTAACATTTATAGGGGGAAATGTAAATAGATTAAATAATAATTGCAGGGACAAACAGAAGGAGGATTACAGGAATGGTGGCGGTTCAAAGAATATGCTAAAAAATCAGTTGTAAGAAGATTTGGAATATGATGAATAATATGGAATAATATGGTATAATACACATTGTTACGTTTGGTATGGTTTATATATTTAAATGTTTGTTACTCAATTAAATTTATAAGACTGTAAATAATTTTGGAAACATGATAATGGGGATATTATAACATGATGTTAACAAAATAAATGGAGGGATAAGATGGGTAAAATTAAAGTAAACTCAAAAAATGGTAATTATTGTTGTACAATTAAAATGTCGAAGAGTGAAAGAATTAATCCGCAGATGGCTAATGGGTTTTTATCTCGAAAAGTTGATGGTTTTATACCTTTCGTTATAACGCCTGATAAGGATTCATATGAAATAGTTTATTCGGCAAGAGGTTTTATCTCACTTAGAGAATTTCTAAAGAAACCAATTGGACAGAGAGAGTTTTATCTTTTGTTAGACAGCATTGTTGGTACTTTGTCAAAATTAGGAGAAAATGCAATAGAATATGGATCTGTTATGATGGAATTGGATACTATAGCTATAGAATGCAATACAAACAAAGTATATTTTTTATATTATCCGATTATAGGGTACAACAATAATAAGTATTTTAATGTACTTTTAGATGAAGTTGTAAAAAAAATGAAACCATCCAAAGGTACCAATACAAGATATATTGAAGAGTTACAAAAGCTGCTTGCTAATCCAACATATATGTCTTGGGAATCTTTAAAACATTACATAAGTACAATTGCTGTTCAAATGAATAATGCGGAAAATTTATTAACTCAACGTAATGTATACTCGACGCAAAATACACCGGTAATGACACAAACAATGTCTGATTGTCATAATATTGTTAAAACTCAAAGTGGTGTTTTGAATGAAAAAGTATGCAGAGTTTGCGGATTTAATAATAAATCGTATTCAAGATTTTGCGTTAAGTGTGGAAACATTGTCGAAGATGGGGTAAGTCAGACTTTGAATTATATGAATAATTATACTGATGAACGAGTTGGAAATTGTGGCGAAGATGAAGTGGAAGGAACTACGATTCTCTTTTCTGAGAATGATTCGGAAGGTGCTACGACGATGCTGACTCAGGACTATAACTCTAACAGAAAGTATCCATATGTAGTGAGATTAGCTACAAATGAAAAAGTTTCTATAGATAGAGATGTTTTTACAATTGGAAAAAGTCAGACTTGCAATTATGTAATTAATAATAACAATACAGTTAGTAGGAATCATATTAACATAATATACGATAATGGCCTTTATTATCTTGTGGATATGAATTCTACAAACCATACATATATTAATGGGCAAATGGTACAGCCTAATATGCGGATTTTGTTAGAGGATGGAATGACAATATTGTTGTCAAATGAGGAGTTTAGGTTTAACTTATAAAGTCAAATAGTTGTGGGGAGAATATGAGATATTTATTTGGTGCAAGTACAGATGTAGGTATGTCAAAGAAAACTAATCAGGATAGTATGGCAGCCAGAGTTGCCCGAACACCTTATGGTGAAATAGCATTTGGTGTTTTGTGTGACGGAATGGGAGGTTTATCTAGTGGAGAGTTAGCGAGTTCAAGTGTAATTTGCGCATTTACTATGTGGTTTGAAAATGAACTTAAGACAATAATAGGTAAATCCTTTACTGCAGATAAGGTAAAAAAAGATTGGGAAAGAATAATTAGTGAACAGAATAGCAATTTGTACCGTTATGGAAAAAATCACAATATACAAACGGGTACAACTTTAGTTGCATTCTTGTTATTCAAAAATGAATATTTTGCTGTTAATATTGGAGATTCCAGAATGTATATATTGAATGATGATATTATACAAATAACATCAGATCAATCGCTGGTTGCCAGAGAGGTTGCGATTGGAAGATTAACAGAAGCGGATGCTGAAAAAGATCCACGTAGGAATGTGTTATTGCAGTGTATAGGAGTTACGGAAGAAGTTAAACCCGATTATTATGAAGGAAGAATTAATGATAACGAAGAAATATTGCTTTGTTGTGATGGATTCAGACATGAAATATCAAAAGAAGAAATATATAATTTTTTAAATCCTAATAATCAGAGAGACATTTCTGTATTAAACGATAATCTCTTAAATGCAATAAGAACAATTAAACAACGAGGAGAGAAGGATAATATTTCGGCACTTGTTTTAAAAGCTTTTCAATAGGAGAATTATATAATGGCAGTAAGGGGAGAACTTATTGATAATAAGTATGAAATACTAAGAGAAATAGGACATGGTGGAATGTCTGTAGTGTATTTGGCTATGGATAAACACTTGAATAAACAGTGGGCAATAAAAGAAATTTCTAAAAATGCTTCAAGCGAAAGAGGAAAAGTTAATATAAAAGCATTACGTGACGAAGCAAATTTAATGAAAAAATTAGATCATCCGTCATTGCCTAGAATTGTTGATATCATAGAGAATCAGGAAAAGATATATGTTGTAATGGATTATGTTGAAGGTGAGTCCTTAGATAAAATATTAAAAAAAGAAGGTGCACAATCACAAGAACAGGTAATTGAGTGGGCGAAACAATTATGTGAAGCATTGGCGTATTTGCATAAACAAAATCCGCCTATTATTTATAGAGATATGAAACCTGCTAATATTATGCTTAAGCCGGAAGGAAATCTAAAACTTATAGATTTTGGAATAGCCAGAGAATACAAAGAGGAAAATATTTCAGACACTGTAAATTTAGGAACGAGAGGATATGCTGCACCGGAGCAGTTTGATAGAAAATGTCAAACGGATGCAAGAACAGATATATATTGTCTGGGTGCAACTTTATACCATATAGTTACTGGGCATAACCCGGCTGAAGAGCCTTATGTTATGTATCCTATCAGGACTTGGAATCCATTATTGTCATCAGGACTTGAATATATTATCGCAAAATGTACACAAGCAAATCCACAAGAGAGATTTCAAAATTGTGATGAATTACTTTATGCTTTAGAACATTATAATGAAGTTGATGATGAATTTAGGAAAAAGGAAAAAAAGAAGATAGGAATATTTTCAATAACTCTTGGATTGTCAATAATTTTTTTGATTTCAGGATTTATATTTAGTGGTCTAAAAAGAAATGAAAATAATAAAGACTATGAACAGAAGATAAGCATAAGTACATCAACTCAGTATGATGAAAAGGTAAAGACATATAAAGAAGCGATTGCTCTTTATCCATATAGAACGGATGCATATATTAAGTTACTTGAAGCGTATTCGGAAAATAATAGCTTTGGAAATATTGAGAGCAATGAATTTATGACAATGTATAATGCCTCTTTTAATGATGCGAATAAAGATAAATATGATTCTGAGAGTGAACAGTTTGCTGAATTAAATTATGAACTGGGAATTACATATCTGTATCTTTATTCCAGTTCTGATGATCAAGGTTCATCTCTTAAGGTTAATGCACTTAAGGCACAACCTTTTTTTGAAAATGTAGCTTCTAATGATTCAATATCAGATTTATATGAGAATTACGGTCTTGCACAAAGCTATAATATATTATGCTCGTTTTATAAAAATTATATATCAAATACAAAGAATACTAAAGAACCAACAACTGAGGTATATTCGCAGCTGATAGATTCATTTAGGGTATGTATAGATAATCTGGATAAATATGATTATGATAATATAGCATATATTAAATTGACTGTATATGAATCATTATTAGATTTAATGCAAACACAGCGTAAAGGATTTGCATCTACAGGAATAGATAAAAATAATGTGCTTCAATTGATGAACGATATTTACAGTAGAACAACTAATTTAGCTGTTACACAGGAGAAGTCGTTGGAAAAACAACGGAATATTTTAAATAATAAAAACGATTATATCAGCAATATAGAAACTGTTTATACAAATTCAGAGGAGAGAAGATAATATGGCAAGTACATACGGAACTATATCAATGATAATGTTTATTTTATCCGTTTTACTTTTTGTTGTTTCCATTATTTTATTTTTTGCTTTTAGAGTTGATAAGGCAGTTGGAAATGTTACAGGAATTACAGCGAAGAAATCAATAAAAAAGAAAAATGAAAGTCAGGCAGTAAATTATAATAAATTAAGACGATTTGAATATGAAAAAATGGTTTCAAATACAACAGACGGACTTACAAATAAGGAATCAATCGAGAATTTAAATATGATAGATAATACAGCAACAGAAGTGCTGCATTACTTTTCTCAGTCTGAAGCAGAAACAACAATACTTAATAATTCAGAAATAGAAACAGAGTTGTTACTAAATCCAGTAGAAACAACAGAATTATTCACAATAGTTCAATCAATTACATATATTCATTCGGATAATATTATAGTGGGAGTATAGAGGTATGATTTGTAGTAAGTGTGGGATGGAGTTTGAAGAAGGTATTTTTTGTCCTATTTGTGGATTTAAAAATCTAGAAACAAAAATTGAAGTTTCTGATAATATGGCGGCATTTGGACATCAAAATACATTTTATAATGGAGTTATTCCGGATGTCTTAGAGAAACCGCGTAAATCATATAAAAAACCGTTTATCATATGTGGAATTATTTTAGGAATATTATTAATAATAGTGTCAGCATTACTGATATATATATTTACAAAACCACACATGGTAAAAGATACATTTGTTGACAGCAAAATCTTTTTTTTGGACAAGGATGGAAATTATTATTTATTTGAAGATGGGGAAATCACTGATAAGAGTACTGCATTAACAAAAGAGACTCCGGAAGGTGCAACAATTCTATCGGAAAGCAAAATTAAAAATTTGATTGTATATTCAATAATTAAAGATGGGGGATACGAAATACATAGAATTTTTAATAATCAAGATGATGTAATCTCGAAAGATAATGAGAAAATTGTTAAAGTTAAATGCAGTGACGATGGGGCGTATTTCGCATACAGTGTGTGTCACAAAGAAACAAGAGAAGAAAAAGTAAGAAATTCCTCAACAGAAACTCAGTTGGTTGATTATTATATATATGATTTATATAAGGTTAATTCAAATGGAGAAAATGTAAGATTGGATACGCAGGAATATTTATTGGAACCAAGATTGATGACAGATGAGGGAATATTATTATATTATGCCCAAAAAGATGAAAAAATACGTGTTGTAGGGAATGGCTATTCTTCTAATATTGCCGAAAATGCTGTAAGAATGGTTTATTATAAAAATACTGGTGATTATATATATGAAAATTCAAATAGGGAAATAAAAATAGGTAATTTGAATAATAAATCCTTAAATGATGAAGAGTTGATAACAACAGAAATCGATGCGTTATACGATATTGGGAATAATCAATCAGATGAAGAGGTTAGAGGATGTGATTGTACAATTATAGATGGATTTTGTGTATCAAAGTCTTATAATCCCAGTGTCTTTTATGTTAAAAACAGCACGCTATATTATAAAGAGTTAGCTAAAACGGGAGATTCAGTTAAGATTGCAAATGTCTTGAATACAATATCAAATATTTCTTTTCAATCGGACAATATCATATATTATTTAGATGGCAACAAACTATGTAAAGCAGTTAATGAAAACGAGAATTGGACCAATCAAATAATAAAAGATGATGTTGAGAAATATGCGTTATTACCGTACGGAGATGAATTGTTGTATGTTTCATCTAATGATTTAAAAAGTATAAATGATGAGAACACTGTGATATCAGATAATATAAATACAGAATCAGATATTTATATTACAAAAAATTTTGTTATATATAATGATAAGAATGGAGAGACAATTATATATAACAAAGACAATAGTGAAAAAACAATTTTGAAAGCTTGTATTGATAAAGCATGGATAGAACTTAGTAAGAAAGAGAATATTTATTATGAATAATTACGTATTTAATGATATTGCTGAAGTAGAATATGATGGAACACTTTTGAAATATACACTATGTGATTCTGAAAAATACTATGATACAGCATATAGAATTTTGAAAAAAGATAAAAGCGGTTATTTTGTGAATTGTAATAAGATGTTATTTAACGGAAAGATTCAATTTTTATTTAAAATAGCCGATTTAACCAGCCTTGCAGGAATAGCAAATCAATTAACCTCACTTCAATGTGTAAATGTAATTAATGTCATTATTAATGAAATTAAAAAGGTCAGTGAAATGGGATTTATACAAATGAACACTATTGATTTGGATTTGAATCGTATTTTTTATAATTCTAATGATGGAAGAGTAATGTTTATATGTGTTCCTGTAACGGATGATTCTTCCCAGGAATTGAGTTCAAGATTTAATGTAAAGTTATGTAATCTAATTGCAGAATTTATTAAAATGACAAATTATATGAATGATAGAGCGTTATCAAATATATATAATTCCTGTGTAAATGGTGAATTATCGAAGGAGTTTAAAGGACAGGCTCATAATAATGCTAATTCAATTACATTAGCTTGTGTTAATGCAGATATCCCACCTTTCTATATAACAAAAGAAGAATTTTTAATTGGTAAAAGTATTGATTGTGATGGTGTCTTATCTATATCTCAAGCGGTTAGCAGAAAACATTGTAAAATATTGCTTAGTTATGAAGGTTTTAAAATTGAAGATGTTGGCAGTAGTAATGGTACATTTGTCAATGGAATGCGACTTAATATGGGACAACAATATTTTATTAAATCAGGGGATAAAGTAAGAATTGCAAATATAGAATTTGAGATTAGATAATAATGGAGGGATAAAATGGCAGAAATATCTGTTCTTATCGTGGAGCCAGATGTGAGATATGTTGATCAGATTGCGTTAAAACTTCTTGAAGAAATGGAATCGGAAATTCGACTTGAGGTAATAACTGATAAAAATTACTACAAGGAATATATGTTATCTCCAAGAATGATAGACGTTATCATAATTAATGAAACATGTATAGATGAAAGCATAAAAAGACAAAAGAATATAAAATTAGCTATTATTTTAAATGAAAACGAAAATAATGTTAGAGGTATAGATTGCATCTACAAATATTCGAATTTACAGGAGATTTTTTATAAAATTCAAGGCAGAATGAAGAGCACATTCAAGCAACTGCAAGATGAAAGTAAAAAAACAGAGTCTTCATTAATTATGGTGTATTCCCCTATCGGAGGAAGTGGAAAAACAACAACGGCGTTAGGATTAAGCAGTTCATTAGCGGAATTAGGTAGAAAAGTATTATATCTTAACGTTGAGACGGTTCAAAATTTCCAGTATTTTTTAAGTGATAAAGGCTATATTGATAACGGTTTTGAACGATTATTATCGGTTAAAGGGGATGGGTTATTAGCCCACTTAAACGGGGCGATTGGTACGCAAGGTTTTGATTATGTGAGACCGATAAAGTATTCTACTTTATCCTATGGAATAAAAGATGAAGATTATTTATTTTTTATTAAGTATCTTATGGAATCCAAAATGTATGAATTTGTCATATTGGACGTTCCTTCTGATATGAGCGAGTTTGTAAGTAATTTAATGACTATGAGTAATAAGGTTATTATAGTTTCAAATCAGGATGAATATGCAGTACATAAAATTCAAAGATTATTGGATAATATTGATTTTTCCAATAGTAATAAATTTTTATTTGTCTGCAATAAATTTAATAAGGATGAAGAAAACTGTTTATTTAGAAATAGTATAATGGGGAAAAAGCTTACAATAACAGAATATATTGATTATGACAATGGATTGGAAAAGTGTTGTGATGCAAATTACATTCATAATAAACAAATAATGAAGTCTACTGGATTTTTATTGATTTAAATTTCAAAAGAGAGGGATTTTATATGGAACATTCAATTATTGCCACGTTATATCTTTTAAAGAAAAATTCGAAGATTGATATTGAAATACAGAAAAACATAACGGCAAACGAATTAGTCATTGCCCTTAATGATGCGTTCAATTTAGGGATTGATACAAATGATATAACGCAGTGTTATTTAAAAACGGAGAACCCAATAAGGTTACTTAAAGGTAATAAAAAAATAAGCGAATTCGATTTACGTGATGGTACGGTTATATACTATACTAACTAATAAATAATCCATTGTATATGATAAGGAGATTGATATGGATTTAAACTATAAGATTATACTATTTGGAAACGGGATATATCAGGAGATAGAACTTTTAGATGAATTAGAATTGAAAATTGGAACTACGAATGCTTGCTCAATCAGATTTGATAAGACTAATTTTTTTGAGGATTTTGAATTGAATTTAGTCAAAGTTCAAAGCAGTTGGAGAATGATGTGTAGTGATAATCTTTATATTGCTTCTAACGGAATAATGAAGCAATATTCTGTTGATTTATCTCATGGTGATGAAGTTGTTATTAAGTATCAAAATGGTAATGCACAGTTATTTACATTGTCGTTTTTAATTGATTTTGATTTAGTTGAGCATGATTATAACAGACAGATAGATATTAGTGACAGGAAGTCTGTTACAATAGGCGGAGATAATACATGTGATATAGTCATTCACAATAATTTTATAGGAAATGATAGTATTATTCTTCAAATTAATGGAGATAAGTATATAATCCAAGAAAAAAATACACAGTATGGAGTATATATAAATGGATTTAAGAGCACTTCTCAGATGTGCACTATAGCGGATTATGATTTCTTTATGGTTGGAGGATGTCAATTTTATATTAAATATGGATTTTTGTACACTTCGGTTAAGAATGTTAGTGTAAATGGGAATATAAGATTTGTTGATATGGTAGAACAGAGTAATGCCATGAAATATCCAAAATTCCAAAGAAATACAAGAGTACGCTCGGTAATACCTGATGAAAAGATTAATATATTACCTCCTAAACAAAAGCCGTCTGCACCGGAGAAGAACATTGTTGCGACGCTTGCACCTACAATAATAGCTGCATTGCTTATGATTATGTTAAGAAGCATGATGAATGTCAATGGGATGTTTGTTATTTACAGTGGTATTATGATGGGAATGGGAGTTGTTACATCAATAATCACTTATATAAATCAAGGGAAAAAATATAAAAGAGACATTCAACACAGAGAAAAAGAATATACAGAATATGCAAAAAAACAAGAAGAAAAAATAATAAATTTACGTGCACAGGAAAAAGAAATTCTTAGTGATATGTACATATCTTTGGATAAGGAAATAGAGGAAGTTGTTAATTTTGATGGCAGGTTGTTTGAAAAGGAAAAAGATGATTCGGATTATCTCGAATTATACCTTGGTACAGGTAGAAAAAAGGCTTCTTGTGAGATAGAATGCAAAAATCAAGAATTTAAAGATACTGATGACAATCTTCTTAATTATCCTGAAATGTTGAAAAATGAATATGAGTATTTGGAAGATGTTCCAATAACAGTCGATTTGAAAAGCATAAATTGTATTGGGGTAATAGGTAAAGAGGAAGAACAATACAATCTGTTAAAAAATTTCACATTGGATTTGTCTATAAGACATTTTTACGAAGATGTAAAGTTATATTATATAATTGGGGAAGATGACATTAGTAGATTTGAATGGATTAGATGGCTGAAAAATGTTAGAAATGATTCAAATACAATCAGAAATTTCATGTATGATGAAAATAGTAAAAAATACATGTTGGAAAATCTATACACTGATTTGTCCATACGAGAAAGTTTAAGTGCGGAAAATTTAAGTTTATTGCCAAATAAGATTGTATTTGTGTATAGAATGCAGGATATTGAAAAACATCCTGTTTCACAATATATAAAAGAATGCAGTAAATACAAATATACATTTATATTTTTTAATGAACATCAGGAACTTATTCCTCAGGGATGCGATCGATTTATATATGCCAATGGTTTAGAAGCTGAAATATTAGATACAAATAATAAGCAAAATAGAGAGCGTTTTAAGTATACTGTTGTTGATGATAAAGTATCTGCATTTCTTGCAAAGAAGATGGGATGTATAGTTGTTGATAAAGTTAACCTTGAAAGTACATTAACAAATAATATTTCTTTATTTAAGCTTCTCAACATAATGAGCGTCGAAGACTTGGATTTAAGTGAAAGATGGGCTAACTCTAAGGTTTATGAAAGTATGGCAGCACCTCTGGGTGTTAAAAGTGGAGATGCGATTGTATCACTTGATCTTAATGAAAAACATCATGGACCACATGGGCTTGTTGCAGGTACTACAGGTTCCGGTAAATCGGAGATTCTTCAGACCTACATATTGTCGATGGCAACGCTTTTTCATCCGTATGAGGTAGGATTTGTAATTATTGATTTTAAAGGTGGTGGTATGGTTAACCAATTCAAGAACCTTCCTCACCTTATAGGCTCTATTACTAATATTGATGGAAGAGAAATTGAACGTTCATTAATGTCAATAAAAGCGGAATTAAAGAAAAGACAAGAGTATTTTGCAAAATATAATGTTAATCATATTGATGCGTATATTAAGCTTTATAAACAAGGAAAAGCCGAACAACCTTTACCACATCTGATACTTATTGTCGATGAGTTTGCTGAATTAAAAAGTAGTCAGCCTGAGTTTATGAAAGAATTAATAAGTGCGTCTAGAATAGGACGAAGTCTGGGAGTGCATCTTATTCTTGCAACACAGAAACCGACAGGTGTTGTGGATGAACAGATTTGGAGTAACTCAAAATTCAAACTTTGTCTAAGGGTACAGAATAAGAATGATAGTAATGAAGTGATTAAATCTCCGCTGGCAGCAGAGATAACAGAACCGGGACGGGCATACCTTCAAGTGGGTAATAATGAAATATTTGAATTGTTTCAATCTGCATATAGTGGGGCTGATATTAATGTGGATAAACTTGGCAGTAAAAAATCGTTTAAATTATATCAGTTGGCACTTAACGGTCAAAGAAAACTTTTGTTTGAGCAGAAAAAAGAGAAGAATAATGACAGTCAGACTCAATTAGATGCAATTGTAGATTATATTAATAACTATTGTCAGGAAAAAAATATTATTAAACTTCCGGGTATTTGTCTTCCTAGTCTTGAAGAGATGATTGATTATACATTTAATCGTGTAGTTGCTGATGTTATAACTGATGTTAATGTATGCCTTGGTGTATATGACGATCCGTCTAATCAAAGACAAGACTTATTCTGCGTAAATATTACACAGAATAATACATTCATCCTAGGTTCATCACAGTATGGAAAAACAAATTTGTTGCAGGTGATTATAAGAGGTTTAGCAACGCAGTATTCTCCTAAGGAAGTCCAGATTTATATATTGGATTTCGCATCTATGATTTTGAAAACATATGCAGCATTAAATCATGTTGGTGGTGTTATAACAGCATCAGATGACGAAAAAGTAAAGAATTTCTTTAAAATGATGAATGAAGAAATTGAACAAAGGAAGGAAACTTTATCTCAGCTTGGACTGAGCTCTTTCAGTGCATATAAAGATGCTGGATACAATGAAATGCCGCAGATTGTAATAATGGTAGATAACATTACTGTATTAAAAGAATTGTATTTGGCACAGGATGATCCTTTGCTTCCATTGTGTAGAGAGGGTCTTGCAGTTGGTATTAGTGTAATTTTAACTAATCAACAAATGTTGGGAATGGGTTATAAATACCTTTCCAACTTTTCTAATAGAATTGCATTTTATTGTAATGATACTAATGAATATAGTTCATTGTTTAATCATTGTAGAACTCAATGCAGGAATATACCGGGTAGAGCTATATTTGAAATGGATAATCAGTTTTATGAGTTCCAATCATATCTTGGATTTAAAGGAAATAAAGAAATTGATAGGGTTAATGAAGTTAAGTCATTTATACAAGAAATTAACAGTAGATATCGCGGTATGAGAGCTAAGCCAATACCGGAAATCCCTGACATTTTAACAGAAAATATTGCTGAGAATTATTATGTCAATGATAACTATAGTACAATGCTTGGTCTTGAATATAAGACGGTTTCTCCGGTTAGTCTTGATATATTGCAAATGGGTATTCTTGGACTTGTTGGTAAAGCAGGAATGGGACGTACTAATTTTGTAGAAAATATCATCAAGTCACTTGATAAGAATAATGACAAGTGTCCGGCAGCAGTGTTTATATTTGACGATTACATGAGAAAAATGGAGTATATGCAGAAATATTCTATAACCAGAAATTATGTATTGGAAGGAACTAAGGTCGTTGAAATTATTAACGCAATAACAATTGTTCTTAAAGAACGTCAAAATAATATGCTAAAACCTGATGCAAAATCATATATGAATTCACAACCTTATTATCTTGTTGTAATAAATGATAAAAATGTGTTGGATATCATATCAAAGGATAAGGAATGTCTGCAGAATTTTAAAGATATTCTGGACAAGTATATTAATCTTAAGGTTGGTATCATCTTCTCAAATATTGATAATGTGTCAATACCATTTAATTGTAACGAAGTTATGAAAAAGATTAAAGAAAACAAACATTATGTTATATTTGATGATATGTCAAACTTTAAGATTGTTGATCCGCCTATGGCATTGCTTAAAGATAATAGGAAAAAGCTTCGTCAAGGAGATGCATATTATATTAAGGATAATGCTTTTGCGAAAATTAGAACGGTATATGTTTCAAAATAGTTTTCTATTTTAAATAAAAGTATTATAATGATTTTTATGGTAGAGATTAGGAGGGCATTATGAATAAAATTGATTGGTTATCACCAGGAAGTGTGGTGAATGTACGTACGAGTCATAAGAAATTCATGATTGTATCAAGAGGGGTAATGATACATGATGACATTAAAGGTAACTTGTATTTTGATTATGGAGGTTGCCTGTATCCTGAGGGGGTGGTTAATGACCAAATAATGTATTTTAATCATGAGGATATTGATAAGGTATTGTTTGAGGGATATTCAAATGAATATGATAGACGTCTGAAGAAGAATCTTTCAACATGGATGGAAAATGCCGATGTTAAAAAGGGCAAATTGGAGGATACAGCAGAATAATATACAGGAGAATTATTATGAGTTGGACATGGTTTTGGGATAGAGATAATGATTATTGGCAGGAGAAACTTGACAGAGCACAAGAAGAATATGACACAGCCCAGGAAGAATATAATATGTATTCAGAGCAATACGATAGAGTGGTTGAAGCGTATAATGCCCTAAAAATAGATTATGAGGAAATGTCGAATAAAGAACAGTGGGCACAAGATCTTATAGAACAATATAATACCGGAACTGATGGTATGCGCTGGGTTGGAAGTAACTTTAATGTGTTTAAAAGTGAAGTTGAAAATAACGTGGTTCCATGCTATGAAAAATATACATCTGCATTGAGGGATATTCTTAATAAATTACTCAATAAACAAAATGTTTTGAGTGAAAAAAAAACAACGGCATGCCAGAGAATGCAAAGTGCAGCATGGGATATTGCTGATTACAGAGATAAAATAAAATAGATCTTATAGTTAGGAGAGTTTAATGGGAAAATATAAACCTTTTAGTATGAGCCAATATGAATATAACACGAAGTTATTTGCAATAAACACACAGTTACATGAGTTTGAAACAGATACTTCGGCGGAGAAGAATGTGGATTATGAGATGAGCACACCTGCGTTTGAAAATTACAAGAATGATTTAATTAATATTTCGGCTCTATTAGAATCCTATAAAAAGCTGCTTCAAGAAGATGTAACGACGATTGCACAGTTTGCTATTAAGATGGGAGTCCTTGATACGACTATGGGAAGCAGTTTGAGTACATCTAATTTGCGTATTAATAATTATTTTATGAATAATGGAACTGCCAATGGTGCTATCAGAACATCAACGACACCGTTAGGAGCGCCATATAGTAATGAGGCAATAGAAGAGAGTAAAACACAGAATGTCTCGTTTAATAATGCTTCAATGAATTTAAATATTAAAAGAAAATAGGTTCTAGGAAATTATAATTATACAGAGGTGGGGAATGGAGATATTAGCATTAGGTAGCATTGTTCAAGTTAAAAATGATTATAGAGATTATATAATTATAGCAAGAGGGGTTATAACTAAAGTAGATGGTGAGGATAAATTCTTTGACTATGGTGTTGTAAGTTATCCTGATGGGATTCAAAATGATCAATTTAATTTTATAACAAAGGAAATGATTGAACAGGTAGTGTTTAATGGATATAAAGATGAATCAAACGATGAATTTGAAAAAAAGTTACATAAATACATAGTAGAGAATTGGACGAAAGAGTAGAGAGTATGGGATATTTAATAGTTGGAAA
>JBJEMK010000164.1:0-7351 GCA_051879635.1 Eubacterium sp. | reverse complement strand
TTTCATTTAGAAATTATAATGCGCATGAAATGATGGCAACAGTAAGGTATGCGGAGCGTATTTATTATGATAAAAAGCGTGAGTGGAATAAAATAGTAGACAGGGCAATGAGAGCAGATTTTTCATGGCATAAATCAGCAGAAAAGTATGAGCAGCTGTATAGAATGTTGTTAGGATTATAGAAAATAATGCAGACTGTAATTGAAAGGAGCAATAATTCGATGAAAATAACTAAAGATATTGCTTATATAGGAGTTAATGACAGGGATATTGATTTGTTTGAAAATCAATATGTTGTTCCCAATGGAATGGCATATAACTCATATATAATAATGGACAAAAAGATTGCAGTGATGGATTCTGTTGATGCACGATTTGCAGATGAATGGATGGATAATATTTCTAATGTTCTTGGTAACCGTAAACCTGATTATATTATTGTTCAACATATGGAGCCTGACCATTCTGCCAACATAATTAATTTTGTTAATAAATATCCGGAGGCTGTAGTAGTTGGTAATGCAAAAACTTTTGCGATGATAGAATTGTATTTTAATGTTGACCTTGAGGGTAGAAAAATAGTCGTTGAAAATGGTGGAACACTTACATTAGGAAATCATGAGCTTAAATTTATTTTTGCACCGATGGTTCACTGGCCTGAAGTTATGGTTACGTATGATAAAAAGGATAAGGTCCTTTTTTCGGCAGACGGTTTTGGAAAATTTGGTGCACTTGATGCTGATGAGGACTGGGCTTGTGAAGCTCGCAGATATTATTTTGGAATAGTAGGCAAGTATGGTGCGCAGGTTCAGAACTTGCTGAAAAAAGCCTCAGAACTTGATATAGAAATAATATGTCCTCTTCATGGTCCCGTGCTTAAGGATAATTTAAGCTATTATATTAATCTTTATAATACATGGTCTTCCTATGGTGTTGAGAGTGAAGGTGTAGTTATTGCCTACACATCAGTTTACGGACATACTGAATCTGCAGTAAAACTTCTTGCAGAAAAATTAAAGGAAAAAGGTTGCCCAAAAGTTGTTGTTAATGATTTGGCAAGAACAGATATGGCTGAAGATGTCGAAGATGCTTTCCGCTATGGAAAAATTGTATTAGCTACAACTACATATAATGCTGATATTTTTCCATTTATGAAACAGTTTATAGACCATCTTACAGAAAAAAATTTCCAAAACAAAACTATCGGATTTATTGAGAATGGCTCATGGGCACCGATAGCTGCAAAAATAATGAAAGAAAAATTCGAAAAAAGTAAAAATATTACATGGCTTGATACAACAGTTACGATTAAAGCATCTGTAAACGATGAAAATCTCAAACAGATTGAAGCTATGGCTGAGGAACTTTGCCATTAATAAATAATTATTATATCTGTTTTATATTATTTATATCCGGAGCAATAGACATAGAGTAGTTTGTGTGATAAATCACAAAACCGGGCTTTGCTCCGGGTACTTTTTTTACATATTTTTTCTGAACATAATCAATTTCAACTTTGTCCTGGTTTTTTCCTTTAGAATAGAATGCTGCAAGTTTTGCAGCTTCTTCAAATGTCTTGTCAGGAAGTTCGTCATTATTGGACTTTACAATAACATGTGAGCCTGGAAATGTCTTAGAATGAAACCACCAATCCCCATTGTTTGCCAATTTAAAGGTAAGGTATTCATTTTGAATGTTATTTTTACCTACATAAATATCAAAACCATCACTTGAAATATAATGAAGGGGTTCACTTTTGAATCGTGATTTCTTGTCAGAAGAGCGTTTTCTGATATACCCTGATGAAACCAGTTCTGACTTTATTTCTTTTAGGTCATCTTCTGTGGATGCCATATCTAATGCAACAGAAATAGATTCCATATAATCAATAGACTCTTTTGTATCCTTTATAATTGAGGTTAAAGCGTCTCTTGTACGTTTTAATTTACTATATTTATCAAAATATTTTTTTGCGTTTTCGATTGGTGTGAGTGTAGCATCGAGAGGAATTGTAATTTCATTATTAGTATAATAATCAATTGTATCAAATTTATCTGTTCCCTGCTTTATGGAATAACCATATGTTGTAAGCAGGTCTCCATATGTTTTAAATTTCTGCATTTTTTCAGTGTCTTTTAATTGACGCATCTGTAAATCGTATTTTTTAATATCACGTTCAAGAATTGTAGTGACTATTTTACGTAAATCAGCAGATTTTTGATTAATTCTGGTAATGGCATTTTTCTTTTCAAAATAAGCACACAGAAGACAGCTTATGCTGTCATATTTACTATGCTCATAATCATCATATATGGACAGCCTGATAGCAGAGAAGTCTTTTGGTTGACTATTCATTGAATATATTGCAGGATAAAAGTCTCCTGATTTAATATCATTAATAACAGTTTCAAATGTTTTTGAAACATGCAGAAGCTCATTTTCATTCAATGTATTTGCAGGCAGTGAAGAATCAATGGAAGCGCGAAAACAAATTTCTTCTGCAACTATCGGACTGATACCGGTAAACGAAGTGTAAATTGCTTTAGATACATTGATACATTGCTCTGATAAAATTGTGCTTATCTGGCTATGTGATACGTCCAAAGGATTGTATTTATTCATTGTATCAGGAATAAAATATTTGCGCCCGGGAATTACCTGTCTTACCGAACTCATAGCTGAAGTAACATGCTTAATACTGTCAATAATATTTTCATTATTATCACAGAAAATTATATTACTGTGTTTTCCCATCAGTTCTACAATAAGTACTTTTTTGCAAAGGTCACCCAGTTCGTTATAGTGTTCAATTTCAAAATTAATAATACGTTCAAGACCGGGCTGGTAAATTTTTGTAATACGCCCGTTACTTATATGTTTTCTTAATAACATACAGAAGTTTGGAGCAGTGATGGGACTTGGTTTGTTATTATTAGTAATATAAATGAGAGGGAGACTTGGATTTGCTGAAATAGCAAGTCGGAATTGTCCGTTAAAAGTCTTTATAGTAAAGAGAAGTTCATCATTTTCAGGCTGTGCAATTTTTGCAAGCCTTCCGTTTAGTAGGTTTTTGTTTAATTCAGCAGCCAGACTTGCTACAACAATACCATCAAATGCCATAATTATTTACCTTCCATATAAAATATATTTTAATATTATAAGTAATTGAATTATAAGTCAACCTTGACGCGTTTTTTTAAATGGATTATAATAAATTAATATGTATAAAAATGCTTAATTGTGGAACCATTCACAGGAAACGAGGATTATGCTAAAGAGTATGACCGGTTTTGGCAGATTTGAAGCAGTTGATGGAGAACGGAAAATAACTGTTGAGATGAAGTCAGTAAATCACAGATATTTGGATACTAATATTAAACTTCCCAAGAAGTTTAACTATTTTGAATCTGCAATAAGAGTTATATTAAAGGAATATGCAGAACGTGGCAAGATAGATGTTTATGTTACATATGAAGACCTGACGGAGAGTAATATATGCATAAAATACAATTCTGAGATAGCAAAACAGTATGTTACTATTTTTGATAAAATTAGTAAAGATTTTGGAGTCGATAATGATATAAGGACCTCAATTATAGCCCGTTTACCTGAAGTAATAGTTATGGAAGAACAGGCTGAAGACGAAGAAGAGTTATGGAATTTGCTTGAAAAGGCAGTCAGAAGTGCATGTGAAGGTTTTGTTGAGACACGTGCCGCTGAAGGTGAAAGAATTAAAAAGGACTTATTGGAAAAATTAGATGGAATGCTTACTAATGTTGCATTTATAGAAGAACGTTCACCACAGATTATTACAGAATATAAAGATAAAATAACAACAAAGATAGCTGAACTGCTAGGTGATGCTAATGTTGATGAATCAAGAATAGTAACTGAAGTTACCATATTTGCAGACAAGGTATGTGTTGATGAAGAACTTGTAAGACTTCGCAGTCATATAGAAGCAATGAAAAATGATTTATTAAAAGGAGGGCCAATAGGGCGTAAACTTGATTTTATAGCTCAGGAAATGAATAGAGAGGCTAATACTACTTTATCAAAATCAACAGATCTTTCCATTGCAGATAAGGCAATTGAATTAAAAACTGATATTGAAAAAGTCAGGGAACAGATACAGAATATCGAATAGTAATTGCAGTATTTTATATGAGACATAGGAGAGAATCATGAAAAGAGGAGTGCTTACTGTTATTTCAGGTTTTTCTGGTTCCGGAAAAGGAACTTTAATGAAATTACTTTTGGAAAAATATGATAATTATGCATTGTCAATTTCAGCAACAACAAGAAAGCCACGTCCGGGAGAGGTGAACGGACGGGAATATTTTTTTGTAACGACTGACGCATTTAGCGAAATGATAAAAAATGACCAGTTAATTGAATATGCGTCATATGCAGATAACTACTATGGTACGCCTAAACAATATGTTAATGAACAACTTGATGCAGGTAAAGACGTAATTTTAGAAATTGAGACTCAGGGGGCGTTGATAATAAAGAAAAAGTTTCCGGAATCAATACTTTTGTTTGTCACACCACCGTCAGCAAATGAACTTGAAAGACGGTTGGTTTCGAGAGGAACAGAAACAGATGAAATAGTTGCCAAAAGACTTTCCATAGCTTCTAAAGAAGCGGAATTGATGTCAGATTATGATTATCTTGTTATTAATGATGATTTAGAAATTTGCCTTGAGCAAATGCATCTGACAATCCAGAACAGATTAGAAAAGTATAAAACATCCAATAATATGGAATTTATAA
Source organism: Eubacterium sp. (assembly GCA_051879635.1). Lineage (GTDB taxonomy): Bacteria > Bacillota > Clostridia > Lachnospirales > Lachnospiraceae > JBJEMK01. The sequence continues at coordinate 2,575 of JBJEMK010000164.1, read as the reverse complement.
ATAAAATGAAAAATGAGCTTAAATGCTTTTTGAAAGGAGAATAATTATGTTACATCCATCATACACAGATTTAATGGCTGTAGTTAATAGTGACGTAGAGGAGGGAGAACATCCGGTAGTACAAAGCAGATATTCAATTGTAATAGCAACTGCCAAGAGAGCAAGGCAGATTATAGCAGGTGCTAATCCGCTTGTTAAAAATAAGGGCAGAAAGCCTCTTTCAATTGCAATTGATGAGTTATATAACTCAAAAATCACTATATTAGGTGAAGACGAAGAATAATTTTATTAAAATAGATTGAGTTCAGATGAATTCAATCTATTTTATGATTACAATAAGATAAATATAAATAGGAGCAGAAAGATGGAATTCCAACTTTCAAAAAGACTTGATGCTTATAAAACAAGCATTTTTACAACATTAGACCAAAAAAAAGAAGAATTGTTACAAAAAGGCCGAAAAGTCTATAATCTTTCTATAGGTACACCAGATTTTGAACCGGAAGAGCATATAAAGCAGGCACTTATTGAAGCTGCAAAAGATTCAAAGAATTGGAAATATGCTGTTACAGATTCAGATGAATTAATAAAATCAGTAATTTCTTATTATCAAAAACGTTTTAATGTGCAGTTGAATGAAAATGAAATTATGTCATTATATGGCTCTCAGGAAGGTATTGCTCATATAGGGCTTGCTTTATGCGATATAGGAGATATTGTACTGGTACCCAATCCGGGATATCAGATATTCAAGATAGGACCTATGCTTTCAGGTGCTAATTGTATTGAATACCCGCTGTTGGAGGAAAATAATTTTTTGCCAGATTTGGACAATATAGATAGTAATGTGGCTGATGCTGCAAAGTTTATTGTTGTATCTTATCCATCAAATCCTGTATGTGCAGTTGCAACAGATGAATTTTATATGAATTTGATTAAATGGGCAAAAGAGCATAACATAATCATACTTCATGATAATGCTTACTCCGATATCATATATGGAGAGAAAACGGCAGGTTCATTTTTGAGATTTCCTGATGCAAAAGATATTGCAATTGAATATTTTTCTCTTTCAAAATCATTTAATGTTACAGGAGCAAGAATTTCATTTGCAGTAGGCAATCATAATATAATACAGCAATTTAAAATGGTACGTTCACAGATTGATTATGGTATGTTTCTTCCAATTCAAAAAGCTGCTGTTGCGGCATTAACAGGTCCACTTGATGCAATTGTTGAACAGGGAAAAGAATACGAAAGAAGGATGAAGGCTCTTTGTGGTGGATTGAGAAGTATAGGCTGGGATGTTCCAGATTCACAGGGAACAATGTTTGTATGGGCACACATACCGGCAGGATTTTCTTCTTCCAGAGAATTCGTATTTGAACTTATGGACAAAACAGGTGTTATATGTGTTCCCGGTGACAGTTTTGGTACTCTTGGAGAGGGATATGTAAGATTTGCACTTGTATTGCCGGTTTCAGTTATTGAAGAACTGGTTAGTGAGATAGATAAAAGCGGTATTATTAAAAAGTAATGGAGAGTTAAATGAAAATATTATTCATATCACTTGGATGTGATAAAAATCTTGTAGATACAGAACAAATGTTGGGACTCCTAAAAGGAAACGGATATGAATTTACAGATGATGAGACTACTGCAGATATTATAATTATCAATACATGCTGCTTTATTAATGACGCTAAAGAAGAAAGTATTAATACAATTCTTGAGATGGCTGAATTAAAGAAAACGGGCAGATGTAAAGCGTTAATAGTAACAGGGTGTCTTGCTGAAAGATATAAAGATGAAATAACAAAAGAGATACCGGAAGTTGATGCAATGGTGGGAATTTCATCTATTGATAAAATTGCAGAAGCCATAAATCTAGTATTGGAAGGCAGGCAGGGCAGTTTGTTTGATGATATTAACAGACTTCCGGATATAAAAGAAAACAGAATTATTACAAATGCCGGATATTATCATTATTTAAAAATTGCTGAGGGGTGCGATAAAAAATGTACTTATTGTATTATTCCATATATACGTGGAAAATATAGAAGTGTTCCAATGGAAAAGCTTATTGGCGAGGCAGAATATCTTGTTAAAAACGGAACCAGAGAACTGATAATTGTAGCACAGGAAACAACTATTTATGGTGTGGATTTATATGGAAAAAAGTCTCTTCATATACTATTGCAACAGTTATGTAAAATTGATGAGTTGAGATGGATAAGACTCCTGTATGCTTATCCTGAAGAAATATATCCGGAACTTATTGATACCATTAAAAATGAACATAAAATCTGTAATTATATTGATATGCCTATACAGCATGCATCTGATAGAGTTCTTAAAAAGATGGGGCGAAGAACCAATCAACAGCAATTGCGTGAAGTTATAAAAAACATCAGAGATGAAATTCCTGATGTTACTATCAGAACAACCTTGATTACAGGATTTCCGGGTGAGACTGAAGAAGACCACAATCAACTTATGGAATTTGTGGATGAGATAGAGTTTGACAGGCTGGGGGTTTTTACTTATTCGCCTGAAGAAGGTACCCCGGCTGCAA
>JBJEMK010000163.1:0-7371 GCA_051879635.1 Eubacterium sp. | reverse complement strand
ACCGATTACAAGACTATCAATTGCTGCATTTAAAGTTTCTGTTATTTTATCTACACTTGCCTGTGTTGCTTCTACATTTCCATAAAGTTCCACTGCTGTTGTATAAATAGCGTCAACATCTGAGGCTGTCCAGCTTGCTGATGTGTAATCGTCTGGATTAAGAGCTTCATATGCAGAAATTGCATCAGCAAGTTCTGTCATATCTACCCAGCATCCATAATGCACATCATCAATTGCCACCCATTCACCGCCAGGTGCTTCTACATATATAGTTATAGCATCTGTTTCACCTGCTTCAATGAAAACATATTCTGTACTCAGTTGCTGATAATAGTCAGCATATATATTAATATAACTGTCATCATCCTGAGTTCCTGTAAATGCCACTGCTTCTTCACCCATATCTTCACCATATGATAAGAAAGCATAAATTATTTCATCGCCCTCGGCAACTATATCGCCATATGTTTCAGATGCTTCATCTGTATCTAAATAATTTTTATTGCCTACGTAATAAAAGCTGAATTTATATAGACCTGTCACAGGGGCAGTTACTTCCTGATATAAACTATATGTATATGAAGAGTCTGCCCATAAAGAGTAGCTTGCAAGTCCACTACGTGGCATTTCTGTAAGAACGCCCATAGTTGTTGACTTCGAATCATCAGCTTCATCATCCCAGAATTCCCAATCTGATGCAATGTTTACTTCAGGATATGCATCATCTGTATCGTCTTCATAATCTTCAAATCCAGGATTGGAAACGATATTTTCAGGAATTACCTGAACAGTCATCCATATATATCCATTATCAGGATTTGTAGATGAACTTCCATATGTAGCTGTACCACGTACATAATATTCGCCAATGGTATCTACATCGACTACACCAAGTCCATATTCACCATCTGTTTCCCATACTGCATCTGCTGTGCCCCATGTTGAATATGTTCCCTGATCATTAGGAAGCTCTGCCTGAAGTGCAGCGTTTATTGTATCAGGAGCTGTCCATGAAGTATCTCCTTTTTCTACTGTCACTATAGGCTGGTCATATTCATACATACCATAACCATCATTCCAGTCTGAGTGCCATACGAAATCATAATCCAGTTCGTCAGCCTCATCAACTTCAGGACCTGTAAGTGTAAATCCATCTACATATCCCCATGAAGTATAATATAAATTAACAGCAACACCTACTGTGTAATTATATACTGCTTCTGTCAAGGTAAACTGGTAAGTAAATGTACTCCAAGCCTGAGTATCTCCATCAACTGAAGTCGTTGCTGTTCCATATGTTGTTTCCGAGCCGGAAACCCCTCTGTATGCCTGTAATGAAGGCAAATCATCAACATCATTACTACCACCTTCAATATATCCTGTGAGAGTATATGTACCTGCAGATAATACTGCAAAAGTTTTAGACACTGTAACTGTAGCTCCGGCTTCATTTTCAATCCAGAACTTAAGTCCATAGTCTCCAATAGCAGAAGCAGAATAACCTGTTCCACCCTTTTCCCATGAGCCAATAGTATTTCGTCCAAATGATACCCCGGTCCAATCATCGCAATTTACTGTCCATGATGAATTGCTTGATGATGGGTCAACAGTTTCAAAACTGCCTTCACCATTAAAATGATCAATATCACTTCCGGCATTGGCTGTTACTGTAGGATAAACAGTAATAGATGTTATAACCATTGCCATTGCAAGTAAGCATGACAATGCCTTTTTTGTCAATTTTTTTAAATTGCCCATTGTTTTTTCCTTTCTTTATATATTTTAAAGTTTATTTCAAAATAAGTATATCATATACAAAAATCAGTAACAATAAGGCATTAGTTCTAAATAAATGACAAGATTTTTGTGCACTTTTTTCCCCTTTGTGTTTTTACACAAAAATAAGGGTAATATTTTGCAAAAAAACAAAATACTACCCTTATAAATTCACTATATAAATTTTATATATATTATATTTTTTTGAAGGTTACTGTTTTTTTCATTCCCCTTTTTATTAAGAGTTTTTTATACTTTTTAAATACTGTCCTTTTCAGTCTTACTCTGGCTTTTGAACTTATCTTTCTAAAAGCACTACTTCCTACTTTTGAAAGTTTTTTAGTCTTTATAATAATATTATTAAGCTTTTTACATCCATAAAATGCCTTTTTACCTATAGTTCTAATATTTGAGCTAATAGTTACCTTCTTTAAAGTTTTATTCTTGTAAAATGCTTTTGAGGCAATTGAAGTAACCTTATACGTAAATCCATCCTTTTTTACTGTTGCCGGTATTTTAACACTTGCCACTTTCTTTTTAACTAATCCTTTAACAGCTATATTGCCTCCGGTTGAAGTAGATTTTATAACTACATATTTTATATTTCTACTTGTAAACACTGTTCCTTTTTTCATAGGAGTTTTCTTAACTTCTACTTTAGAAAACTTAGCCGTTACAACAACATTTCCTGCCGGCATTGTAAATGTAGTGCCACTTATTTTAGTTCCATTTACATATATTCCCTCAAGTTTATAACCTGTATTGGCTACCGCTGTTGCTATAACTGCATCGTTAATATGCGCAGAATTCTTATTAACAGAAAGCTTTCCATTATTTGGAGTAACTGTAGTTATGGAATAATTAACTGCTGAAAAAACTGCTGTCAACACAACTTCTCTTGCAGGCATTATAAAACTGAATCCATCAAGCAGCACTCCATCCATGCTTAATGAAATAAATTCATACCCCTCATCCGGAACTGCCGTTACTGTAACTGTTGCTCCTACAAATGCAATCTGCTTGTCTGTACCTATTGTTCCATTTTTAATTGTACCGATAGATATTGCAAATTTTTGTTCTTCGTCAACAATAAATTCTGCACTTATATTTACCACGCCTGCAGGCATCACAAATGATGTTCCATTTATAGCCTCATTGTTGACAAATATTGTTCCTAGCTTGTAACCTGCATCTGCATATGAATTTACCGAAACTGTATCTCCTTCATAATATTCTGTTTTATCAGTCGAAATGCTTCCATTTGAGGATGTTTCACATATAACCTCATACGTTGCTTTTGCTTCAAATTCAACATATACATTTACATCTTTATCCGGCATTTCAAATGAATCTGCAGGGATGTTTTCTTCTCCATCCTCTGTAATTATTGAAATACCCTTCAATTGATAGCCTTCATCAGGTATGGCCGTAATTGTCACAACATCTGTTACAGCTGCAGTATATGAACTTAAATACGCAATACCACCTGCTGAATAGTCAATTGACAGCGAGTGCTCTGTTTTTTCACTAAAAGTAGGTATTATGTACATATTTGCAGCAGGCATAGTGAATGTATATGTTGTTGCATTAATTTTTATCGTATCAACATATATTATACTACTCTTATATCTTACCTTTAATTCAGATAAATAGTATCCTTCATCCGGCAAGGCAGTAATTGTAATTTCATCACCTACATTTGCTGTCTCTTTATCTGCCACAACACTTCCACCCGAAACGCTTTTATATGTAATTTCATAATCAATTGCTGTACATGTACATACTATATATACATTACTTGCAGGCATATTAAACATATACACAGAACCATTAAGTGTATATGCTACTTCATTATCATTAGCATCATAAACTTTTATACTATCCTCATCAAGCGTATATCCTGCATTAGCTTCAATAGAAAATGAAACCAGCGTTCCAATTGTTGCATTTTCGGCATTTGCCGTTATTGATGCCTCATTAACTGAGTTTGTATCAATACTGTATTCTATGGCACTATAAAATGCTGAAATTGTAACTTCTTGATTTGGCATTTCAAATGAGGTGCCTTCAATTACTTCGCCGTTTACTGTAATATAATCAAATTTATATCCATCATTTGGATATACTGTTACAGTTACTATATCTCCATAATTTGCAGTGGATACAACATCTATCATTCCATACAGGGAATTAGTCGTGGTAATTGCATAATCTGTCTTTACAAACTCTGCTGTAATTATCACATCACCTGCCGGCATAAGAAATTCTGTTCCTTCAACTGCTGTTCCATTAACATATATGTTCTGAAGTTCATATCCATCATCAGGTATTGCTGTAACACTAACAACATCTTTATATCTGGCAGTCATACTGTCTACAGAAATTACGCCATGAGAAATTTCCCCAATTTCAATTAAATAATCTTTGGTTCCAACAGCTGTTTCAAAGTCCTTGAAAAATTCTCCTGAACAAATGTAATTTAATCCCTTGAAGAATAGCAAATTATAATTTGACTCTCCGTCTGCCGTTCCTTCTAAACCAAAGTCACATAACAGATTCCCCTCTGCAGTACCGGACGCATTATAATATGCTGTAATATCATAAAGAGCAAATCCACCATTTTGAGTATATACATCAATTGAATACCAGCCCTCTCCTTCATCACTCTCTGTCATATAGTAACCATATTTACCATCTATTGTAAAATCGCAATTGATACCATCAATCGGAGTATCGTATACTATCGCAGGTCTATTGCTTCCTGAGTAATAATAATTCAAGCTTGTACATAACTGTGCATTTTCATCGATGCCAATATAGTACACCTCGAATTTGTCCATATTGGCCCATGCACCGGAAGCCACAGAATTATCATAGACTCCCACTGTAAGATTATCAGTATCTGTTATACTAACGATCATACTGTTTTTGGCATATGACCCTGATACATTAATTGACTGCTGCGCTGTTATTTCTGATTCTGAATCTCCACTTGCAGCATATAAATATAGTCCTGATGAAATATCAGTCATTGCATATACAGATATGAGATAATATCCTGCCCCATAATCTGAAATATCAATGGTCTGATAATATTTAGCTTCATAATTGCTATATGAACTTGTCCAAAAAGTAATGCATCTGCTACCTGCTCCTGTCGGATAGCTTGACTTTGTTTCAGTATATACAGGCCATGTATCAGCTGTTGCAACGCTTGAATAGGTTGTCCATGATGGAACATTTCTGGATTTTCCTGAAGTAACATCGGAAGTTTCAAAATCTCCGTTAACAACAAGATTGTCTCCGCATACAACTACTGTTAATTTTGCGACAAATCCATCATACTCATCAAGTGTTCCTGTTACTTCGTAAGAACCTGCTGTATTAACATCAACTAATGCCTGTTCATCAGCATTCCATGTTACAGATGTTTTTCCTGATGTACCATTTTTATATGTCATTCCAACCTCTGTCGGATATTGTACCTCTTCGCCCAGAGCAGTTGCTGCAATAGTATCCTCTACACTTATAATTGTATTTTCGTAAACGGTAATTGTACACTGAACTGTTTTATTAACATCATCTGTCAAATATCCATCTATTGTATATATACCTTCCACACTTGTATCAATCGCACTTACCTGAGAAGAATCCCATGTAATATTTTCATCACATGTATATTGTATTGTATATGTAACTGATATAGTTTGTGGCATTACAATATCTTCACCAATTTCTACACTGAAGCTCGGATCATCATATGAAGAGATTGTAAGCTCAGCATCCGTTCCCTTATATAAATACTTAAACGTATTAAGCACTTCTAATGCCTGACCCGTCTGTGAGAACATAGCCATATTATCCCAGGAACTTCCACCATAATAATTAGTAACATCATCTAAATTACCATAACCTGTATAATATTGCGCATATTTTGATGCCCATCCGGTTCCATATTCAGACCATGCATCACTTCTCTTTGTATATATTCCCAATCCTGTTTTTATCCATGCAGGTTCCCAGTAAAAGACACCAAGTCCTTTACCATTTGAAACACTGTTGATTGTTTTTACTACTTCCTGAAGCGCTATTGCCTGCCCCTGCTGTGAAACCTGATACTTTGACAGCACTGAAGCTGAACTTACGCTATTGCTATGGCTATCTGCATCAGCTAATGTATTTGCCCATGAAAATTCTGCAACCATAGTATATTTATCATATGTATCTGCAACATAATCAAGTACATTCAACAGATTGTCTAATGTTCCATGCCAAAATGGGTAATATGATGTTGCAAATACGTCATAATCAACATTATATTGATTAAGTGAATCTGCCATTGATTTAATAGCTGATGTCCTATGTGGATTTGTAAAATGAATCGCAGTTAAAATATTTGTACCATTAGCATCATTAAAGTCTGAAACAGCTTTACATCCTGATGAAAACAGCGTTGCCATCTGTGACCAGCTTGATACTCCACAAAAATTACTTGTAGTTTCGTTTCCCACCTGTACCATTCCAACATTAACGCCTTCATCTTCCATCGCTTCAAGGCACTCTGTTGTATAATCATATATTGCAGATGACTTATTTGTAAGTGAATATGAAGACCATGCTTTTGGAACTGTCTGCACACCCGGATGGGCCCAGAAATCACTATAATGAAAATCTAACAACACGCTTAATCCTGCTGATGTTGCACGTTTACCGATAGCCAAAGCACAGTCAAGATCACAGTTACCGCCACCATAACCATGCTTATTACCATCATCATCAGTATAATAGGGATCATTCCATATACGCACACGTACCCAGTTGACACCTGAATCAGCTAATATTTCAAAGAAATCTTCCTCTTCACCATCCTGATTGGTCCATACTACTCCACTATTTTCCAAAGCAATAACACTGGAAATATCTACGCCCATAATGAAATCTTCAGAAAGATTATCTACCTTTTCTACGTATAAATCTGAATTATATGGCGTTTCTTCCCCAGACGTTACTCCCAAATTAAAGTCTTCTCCGGATGTATCTTCAGAAATATCTCCCGCCGGTTCAGATGACAACTCAAGTCCATAAGTAATAGTAACATCTAACGAAATGGAAGTTATCACCATTGTGATTGCAAGCAATATACTTACAATCCTCTTTGCTACTTGAAATTTTTTTAACATACTTTACACCTCACACCTTTAATATAGTTATATTTGCTACCTTCCAAAAACATTTTTATATTCAGCAACTGCTTCTATTTTATTAATCTTACATGCACTACCTTTGTCAAACTCAGGCCAAGTCTCCAGAAAAATATCTGAATCTTCTTGTAATGGTGTTATTTGGACAAAAATCTTTTTAGGAAAATCAAATCTTTTCATGCCGATTTCCCATGGTATGCCTGTATAATAATAATCATCACATATATTGCCGTTTATATACAACCTGGCAATATCCCCTCCGAAATCAATTCTTAAAAAGCAGTCATTAATATCTTTGGGATACTCGATATTAACTTCATACACTATCGAATTATCATTATAAGAATTTATATTATAATCAGTCTTTACCCTATGTTCATAATTAGATAATTCA
>JBJEMK010000162.1:0-7529 GCA_051879635.1 Eubacterium sp. | reverse complement strand
CCCTGTTACCGCCGTGAAAGGGCGGTGTCTTAACCGCTTGACCATGGAGCCTTATAAGTGACTTTTCATTTTAGAAAAATCACTTTTTTTGACACAGCATTAATTACTTTATCATTTAACTTGTTCTTTGTCAATAAATTTATGAGAAAATGCTTGTAACTATTTTTAACAGAAGATTATTGTTATATACAAAACTTAAAATTTGACTATTGTTAATTTGCTCTAATGCATATTTCCCCCAGTGCGTAGTTCCAAAAGCCGTAAGCACTAAACAGGCAATCCAAAGAATAATAATTCCCTGGGCCAATCCGAAAGCAGTCCCCAGTGTTCTATTAAAGAAATTAACTATCGGAAGTTTACTTATAATATCCAGTAGAGCAATGAGCCCTCTTATTAATGCTGTTAATATAATAAACAGTGCAAAAAATGTAATAGCATTCAATATCATATGTGTCAGGGATTCGGCTATATATGCTTTAAAATTCTCTACACCCAATTCCCTGTAAACAGCCTCTGTATTATTTTCTATCAAAGAATTTCTTAGATTCTTAGGAATCGGAAGCTTATTGATTTCTGTTTTTTGTACAGAAAGACCTGCTTGGCTTATATTGGTGCTATCATCATCTATATATTCATTTATATATGTTTCAATCTGGGAACGTATTCCTGTATATATATCAGTTTCTGCAATAATATCACTAACCGTCGGCGTTAATGCATATGTGAGAATTATTATTAAAATAGTTGCGACCATAGAAAAGGCCATTTTTACAAATCCTCTCTTATAGCCCTCAAAAGCTGAAAGTGCAACTACTAATATGGAAATTATTAATATCCAGTTCATTTGTACATATCTCCTATTTAAGGTTAATTTTTTGAATCTCATTATTAGTAATAAGCAAGTATGTTTTATCCTTTTCAGGAATAATATCTACAATTTCTTCTGAAAATGCATAATCAAACTTGATTACTTTATTAAATGAAATGACCTTACATGACATATCTGTAAATAGTAACACATTTTTACCGGCAAATTTATATGTGTCATATTCTTCATCTATACTATATGAAAACTGTTCTTTTCCCGAAGTATTATAAACTGTCAGAATATATGGAGAATTACCATTAGTATCATAAAAAACAATTCCTATATAATCCTCGTTATAAAAAACCTTTCTGACTTCTTTGGAAAATTTTATTTCCTTTATCAGGCTTGGCTTTTGTTTTATCGAATATAACGACATCATATCATCACCAACTGCAACTACTGTATCATTATCCAGAAACTTTATAACCGGCACAATAGTGGATTCATATTGGTTAAATCCGCCCACCATTCTATCAACTTCATTCTGTCCGACATCTGAGAAGTTATAAAAAAGTACTTTGGACTGTATTGAACCGCTGCTGACACACACATACGATACTGCCATTTTGGTTCCATCATTTGATAGTGAAAAATCAACAGGATAACCATTTCCATCAATAAGTGTTTTATGTGTTATAAGAATGTTTCCCTTTTTATCAAGTACCTCTATGTAATTTGCATCATCTTCTTCAAGAAGTGCTGCAACTACACCCTGATTGGCAACTTCAATTTTAATGATAGGATAGCTGGTTGTTACCTCCCCCTGCAATCCGTTTTTATCGAATATATATATTTTATTTGAATTCTTCTCACCAACAGCTGCATAATTTTCACAGACATCTACTACCGGAGTCTTCATTTCAAATGCCTGATTCCATACTGTTTCATCATAATTAATATATGCGATTCCATCATTGCTATACTTGATAATTAAATCCCCAAACTTCTCATATTGGCTATTAATACCATCTTCAATTTGAACAGTTTTCTTAACCGTATAGCCTGTATACTTTCTGTTGATATTATAAACAACTGCTCCAGTAATTGCCACAATTAAAACAACTGCAACTGTTATCATTTTTATAATCTTATTTTTCCGATGTTTTTTCAGCCGTTGCTCATAGTCTTCATTATCTATTGCACCCTGCCTTAACATCTGCTCTGTCATTTTTCTTTCTTCTCTTTTATTTTCAAAATAATTTCGTATTTTTGCCAGCATTTTTTATCCTCGTAATATAGCATAATCTAAAGTGATTATACAATATAAATCCAGATATAGCACTACATTTTTCTTAATTTTGATTTAAAATTATTATATATATTAAAATTTATGGCAAGACTAGCGTCTGTCCTTCATATATAGAATAATTGTCATCAATATCATTTAATTCCTGTATAGCACTTACCATATTTCCAGAACCATAATATGTTACACTTATTTCATAAAGAGTTTCTCCCGCCTTTACTGTATGGTATTGTGATATATTTCCTGATGCTGTTCCATCTGAAATTGTATTTGCTGTTCCGGAGTTTTCTTCCGTTGAAGTGGTCATCTCAATATTATCCACTGTATCAGTTGTATCTTCAGAGTACACATTATCAAAGGTTCCATCCTTATCACTTTCTGCTTCTTGTGTATTACTATCCTGCATATCATCTTCCTGTATATTATTCTGTGATTCCTCGTTGTCTAATGTATTATCCTGTACGCTAATGTCATTGCTAACCTCTTCATCGTCTGGATTTGGGTCATCTGCTGTTGCATCCTTAGATGTAACCATAACATTAGCTGCAACAGAATTTACTGATTCCGAGGACAGTTCTCCTAATGTTTCCTTAATATTTTTTAGTTCACTGTAATTACTCATCATTACTATTGTAGAAAAAACAAGTGCTATAGTAAGCACCGCTGCCATAGGCTGCATATATTTCATATAAGAAGGTGTTTTCTCTATATTAGCTTTAATATCCTTATTATCAGAATTTACATCGGTCTCTCTGGCTGACTTTCTCATAACGGCATCAGCATTTGTCTCTTTAGTTTGATTGTCGCTTTCTTTTCCTGCACCTATAATTGCTTCCGGAATCCTTCCCTTAAACTTTTTTACTGTACCCTGAGTTTTTTCTTCCTTGTTTAAATTTTTCCGCAAATCACTCATAATATTATTTTCTTTTTCCCCTTCCCTTTCTTCAAAATACTTTTGAAGTTCTTGATTTCTTTCAAAATATGTAAAATAGCCCCTTTGACGGTTCATATTACCATTTTCATACACATAGAATCCTTCTTCATGCTCTGCCCTGTCGCGTAAATAACAAATCCTATCTACACCGGCAAAATTATCCATATGTATTTTTTTAATAGCAGCAAGATCTTCTTTTACCCTGTATTTTACTGAAACATACCAGCCTATAATTTCCATTCCGTCAAAATATTTTCTTACATCTCTGTATATTCCTGCCCAGATTTCATCATTAAATATAATACTGTTCTCAATCACTTCTGCCTTTGCCAGTGCTTTTACAAATATGTACGAAATGCCTTCGCTTCTTTTAATTGTTCCAAGCAATATTCCATATTTTACTTCATTTGTCTCTGACGCCTTTTTCAAATATTCCATTACGTCATTTTCAACATATATTTTTCTGGAGCCTGATGGTTCACCAACCTGTCGTACATTTTTAGGTGTCTTCACCTCTATATTTGTCTGTTGTGATGATTCTGTTCCATTATAAACAACTTCTATCATAGGCCCTCCTCCTAGAATTTATTGTTCCATTCTAGCACATACAGCTTGGACTTTTTGTCATAACGTGGACGCATTTCAATTTTTTGTGCGACAATTTTCTTATATGCAAAAAAAGCTGTCGATAAATATTATCGTTTATGTGGAATTTTAATTATTTTATCTGGGGATAATGGAATATATATTTATTGGAGGTGTCAGATGCCAGTTTTAAAAGTTCGTCGTGAAATACATTATTTTAATGCCTTTGAAGAAAATGCTGCATTGCAGTTTGGTGAAAAGCTTTCCAGTCTTATAAGTAATGCATGTGAAAATGGGCGTTCCATAGTTGTTCTTTGCATCGGCACTGACCGCTCTACAGGAGACAGCCTTGGCCCTCTTGTCGGCCATATGATCGTTCAAAAATCATCAGGAACAATTCCTGTATTTGGAACATTAAATGATCCCATTCATGCATTAAATCTGACAGAAGCCTTGGATGATATTTCTTCCTTTACTGAGAATCCATTTGTCATCGCTGTAGATGCTTCTCTTGGAGTACATGAACATATAGGATTTATTACTTTAAATACAGGCTCGCTAAAACCGGGGCTAGGTGTAAAAAAACGTCTCCCGGCAGTGGGAGACGTTTGTATTACAGGAATTGTAAACAGTTCCGGAAGCATTGGGGATGTACTCTTGCAATCTACAAGATTATCCACTGTTATGCATATGGCTAACTGTATTTCTTCCGGTATATGCATGGGGTTATCTTCAATATAATTGTATAATAGTACTCTTACGATTTTAAAAGCATATCCCCTTTTTTTATTAACTTAAGTTTTCTCATTGCCTCCGTTATTGCAAGTGTAATAACTGCAGGCAAAATAAAATGCATAATGCCAATTTCTATAAGTGCTGACATCTTTGACATTCCACCTTCAGTCATAGTCGAAAATGCCTGAATCTGTCCTACCAGACCTGAAGAGCCCATTCCTGAACCAACTGCATTACTCTCCATTTTAAGAACTGCTGCTGCAATAGGTCCCAAAATAGCACTTGAAATAATCGGTGGAATCCATATAAGTGGGTTCTTTACAATGTTTGGAACCTGGAGCATTGAAGTACCAATCCCCTGTGCAATCAGACCTCCTGCCCTATTTTCTTTATAACTTGATACCGCAAATCCAACCATCTGACAACAGCATCCTATTGTAGCTGCACCTGCCGCAAGCCCACTAAGACCCATCGATATACCTATTGCAGCTGAACTTATTGGAAGCGTAAGAAACATTCCCATAAGAACTGAAACCACTATACCACCTACTATCGGATGTGCTTCTACATTAATAGTAACTAGTTCTCCCAGCCATTTCATAAATGTAGAAATATACGGACCTACTAACAGTCCTGCAAGAGATCCAGCTATAATTGTTGCAAATGGAGTTATCAATATATCTACCTTTGTCCTTCCAGATACAACCTTACCAATCTGTACCGCTACATATGCTGCTACAAACGCTCCTAAAGGTTCACCAACTCCAGATATAATATTAATACCTGTTCCACTTGTTACTAAATCTGAGCTTGCGAAAGTCATGCTACCAGATGTTAAATCTGTAGTTCCACTGGCAAACACAGCAATAGGAGTTCCTGTAAGCAACATTGTTCCATTAAGAATATTTGTTGCAAATCCACCTAACGTACCTACAACAGCCGCAGATACCGTAGTTAATGTTGATGCCTTGAGCTTAGTTGCCACTCCGACACCAATTCCCGCACCTGTCATAATCTTAGCAACATTTCCCATCATCAAAAGATACTTTGCTATAGTAGCATTGGGAATCCATGTACCTATCTGACATATAATTGTGCCAATAATTAAAGTTGCAAAAAGCCCTTGAGCCATACCTGTAAGTCCATCAATAAAAAGCTCATTGAGGAAATTTTTTAATGTTTTCACTTTTCAGTCTCCTTATAATATAATCTGCTTTTAATACTTGCAGATAAATATATCATATTTGGAAAATTATAGCAATGTAGAAACTTTACCAAAAACTTCACCTATTTTCTCATGAATTTTGACATTTGCACGATTATCATGAGTCGTATGGGAATAGTTTATAAGTACAAGCTTGTCTCCATTATAATAATTAATAAGCCCCGCTGCCGGATATACAGCCAATGAAGTTCCTCCTATTATAAGTACATCAGCATTTGCTATTGCATGTACTGAATTACTAAGAATATTATCATCTAACCCTTCTTCATATAAAACTACATCCGGCTTTATGATACCTCCACACGAACATCTTGGAATCCCCTCTGATTGCACCATATAGTTGAGATCATAAAACCTGCCGCACTTCATACAATAGTTTCTATGTACTGACCCATGCAGTTCATAAACTTTCTTACTGCCAGCCGCCTGGTGGAGACCATCTATATTTTGAGTTATTACTGCTTTTATTTTTCCCATGCTCTCTAATTGAGACAGAAAAAAATGTGCTTTATTAGGTTTTGCATCCGGGAATAACATTTTATCTTTATAAAATTTATAAAACTCTTCTGTATTTTTTATGAAGAAAGAATGACTAATAATAGTTTCAGGAGAATACTTATATTTTAAATTGTATAATCCGTCTGAACTTCTAAAATCAGGTATATTACTCTCAGTAGATACACCTGCTCCTCCGAAAAATACTATATTGTTACTTCTTTTAATAATATCTGCCAGTTGATTTATAACTTCATCCTTATTTATAGTATTATTAACTTCTATATCTGTCATAATGTAACAACTCCTTTACAGTATATTAAACTTATTATAGCACTTTTTAATTCATCAGGTCATATCTACTCAACAATATAAGAAATTGTGGAAAAAGTCACCTTATCTCCAATTCGTACGGGTACTTTTTCATGTGGCGCCAGTCGCCTGTCATTAAGGTATGTACCATTAGTAGAGTTTAAATCTTCCATAAAATATCCTTCGGACTCTTCTGTAAATTTTGCATGCATGCGGCTTATCATTTTATTATCAATTATAAAATCAACATTTTTCTGAAACTTTCCTATAACATATGGATATGTATTAGGAACTATATCCTTATAGTTTCTCTTATCAATGCTTTTTAAATATAATCCACAAGATGCATCCTTTATTGTTAGTAATTGCGTCTCATCTTCATTATTGGGTTCCTTTAATTTGTAATATGAAATGCTTGCAGCATCTGCTTCCATATTAACATTGTAATTGTTATTTTCTGCCACCTTATTGTATTGCTTTGAAAAATCCATTTCTGTTTTATATTTATTATAATTACAATTAGAAATAATCTTTTTTTTCTTAAATAAATTTTTTAAAGCTTCTATTATAGGGATATTCTGGCTATCGCTTATATTCTTGTTCTTTGCTACATTTTCACATTTTCTTAAATTATAATCAGAACAACTTTCTTCGTCTGTATAATCTTGTAAATCCTGTTCTATTTCCTCCCTCTTTTCTTGTATTCCTGCTACTGCAAAATCAACTAACTCCGTAATTGTAAAATTTTCTTTTAAACATATTTGTTGCAATCCATACGCCATTATCACTGTATCCCTATCTGAATTATTAATTACAGTAAGTATATATTGTAACATTTCTCTTATACTATCCATAAAATCACCATCATTATTAGGGCAATAGCAAAACTCCGGCATATTTTCTTCCCTGGAAAAAAATATCATTTCCGGTTTTAAAACAATGCTGTTGATATCAAGCAAATATTCTTTACAGCTTTCAATAATCCTTTCTAATCCCATAATTACTGAACGTATATCAGGACTCATCATTTTTCTCTTTATAAACATGTCCTGCATAGAATATCGTGATGAGATTTCATAATAAATTTCCGGCACATTATTAATATATTGTATGCTAAACTTTAACAATC
>JBJEMK010000161.1:0-7621 GCA_051879635.1 Eubacterium sp. | reverse complement strand
TGACTTTCTTCTGTCTCTCCCGGTGCTCTGTAGCTGCCACCTGTAATATATGAGCGCTCTACTTTTTTACCAATAAGTCTGGCTTCGATTCTCTGCGCCCGTATATTTAATTCATAAACCTGTTGTATAAGCTCTCCGAAGCCAAATAAAATCAATACAATTATTAAAAATCCTACTGCAACTGACAATCCATACATTGCCTCATATGCTGCTCCTACAAGAATTGCTATTAGCATACCACATATTAATAACACAATTGCAGCTGCTTTAATTGTTTGTGCTAATGAATTTCCTTTTTCCATATTCTTCTCCTTCTAAATCAGCTTTAATTTAACCAATTTTTATTTTCTTTACTCTCTTACATGCCCACATGATTGTTAAAATAAGTATAGCTACACTCATTAAAAATGGGATTATGATTGCTGTGCGTTGTTCATCAGAACTTATTGATGTTGTATATGTAAATATATACGTTGGCAGATATCTGCCGATATTAAAAAGTGACATTATATCTGCTCCTGCAATTAAACATGGAAGAATAGTAATTAATGGCACAACTTTATTGCCACATACTCCTGATAAAGCCATTGCCTCAGCTGAAATAAAAAATACTGACCAGAAAAACCAAATCCCATACCACAGCATTGTGGAAATCCCAAAATTACCTGTAAATATCAACCTTGCAATAATGTAATATACTATATATCCCATTAAAGCAATCATTCCTGATAAAAAACTCCACGTTAACACTTTGGACAATAGCAACTGCCTGTGTGTTATTCCTGCATTTACAGGAGCAATCCACTTGCCACGTTTTATTTCCTTAGGAATTATTCCTACTGCAACAAGTATACTGCATAAACAATAATAAACCATTGACATTGACAGGAATGCTGATATACTGCCACGTACATCTTCCGGAAACATCTTTGAAAGTTCACTAAAAGCATTTACTGAACTTTCCAGTTCAGTATTTTGCAAACCTGATAATGCCTGTCCCATTATTGGAAGTGCCCATGAAATGAATAAAACGAGGAAAACATTAAAAAACATTACTGCTCCGCATATAAGCCATTTCATTTTCCGCATATATTCTATACAGTCTTTTTTTATACAACAACTCATTATATTCATCCGGTCACCACCTCCATAAACACATCTTCCAGTGTACACCCGATGTTTTCTAAATCTTTTATTTCTATTGTTCTAATTATTATTCCGTTATGTAGAAAACCTACTTTATCACATACTTTTTCCATATCATTTAATATATGTGTTGACAAAACAATGGTTTTTCCTTGTTTCTTTAATCGGTCAATTAAAATCATAAGATTCCTTCGTCCTAAAGGATCTAAAGCTGATGTTGGTTCATCAAGAAGAATAACCTGAGGGTCATTTACCAGTGCCATGGCTACTCCTAATCGCTGTCTTTGACCTCTGGACATCTTACTAATCCTTTGCCCACCTTCGAGATTAACCATCTGAAGAAGCATATCCTTTCGTTTTGCGGCCTCTTCTCTATTGACACTGCAGCCTGAAAGCAAAAACATTAAATATTCAGATGCTTTCATAAATTCAAAAAATGCCGGGAGGTCAGGAAGATATCCTGCTTTGCCATCAATAATCTTGCAACTTCCCTTTGTTGGTTTACTTATTCCTGCCATTATATTAAGAAGAGTTGTCTTTCCTGCTCCATTCTGACCTACAAGACCATACACCTGCCCTTTATCAACTTCCATGGAAACGCCGGCAAGAACTTCTTTTTTTCCAAAAGACTTGTATACATCATCAACTTTTATCATATTTATTTACCTTTTTACTATTACTCATTTAAAATGTTCATATGTAACATTATTATACTATAATTATACTAATTTGTCTTGCATAATTACAGCCGTCACCAATATGGCAACGGCTGTAATTATGTATCGATATTCAGTTTTATTCTTCAGGGGGTTCCTCTGGCTCTTCTTCGTCCTGTTCTGGTTCTGCTTTTGTCCTTAATACCACCGGAATTTCTTCCGTTCTTCCTTTGGATGCAATACATACGATTGCCTGGAACAAAGCGATTACAGAAAATACAACATCAAAGAAAATTGTCAACATATCAATCTTTGCTGCCTGAGATGCAATAACAAATGCAATAACTATTACAGAAAAGATACCCGGAACTATTTTATTATCTGATGCAAAACCTGTAATGCCTGCAACAAGCAGACATAACGCAATTAAAAGCGCAAGCATTATGCCCGGGTTTTTATAAAATATCTCCGGCGATTTCCACATTTGTGTCCCTGCAATAACAAGTCCTACTGCACCTGCTGCAAGTGTAAGTGTACTACTGATCTTTCTTAACATTTTCCTTCTCCTTTCATTATACGCACTAAAAAGCACTAATTTTGTAAAACCAATTTTAATTTACCCCTATTAAAATAATATTACATTTTTTTACATTTTGCAATTATTTTGTAATTATCCAAAGGTGTTATACCCATCTTTAAAAGTTCCTTCCTGCACATTATATAATTATTTGTGTTTCCTAGTACTTTTGGCGAATGTGCATCATATCCTATTACTACATCACAGCGTGACTCTGCTATTGTATCCCAACATATTTTATTAGGATAGTGCCTTTTTTGCATATATCCCAGCATATTATATTCAAGCGGAATTTTCATGCTTTTAGCTTTCTGACATATTCTTTTTATAGCCTTCTGATACTCCTGCCTGCTTCCTTTATAATTGATAACATCAGGATGTGCTACATATGAAAATCGCCCGGTAGCTATCCCTTCCATAACCTGATTAACATACATTTCTAGGTGCTTTGGATTTTTTGTAGGAAAACCTGAATATACACTTTCATTTTCATATTCGTTTCCAATAAAATGCTGCCCCAGAATAAGATAATCATATGGATAATTATCTAAAAATTCCATTTGTTTGTCATGAAATCTGGGATAGTATTCTAATTCAAACCCTACATATATATTAATATCTTTACTGTATTCTTTTTTTAAATTCTCTATGCTTTTTATATAATCTTCTATTTCATTTATATGCATCCTGAAATCGGACTCATACCTATTGGGAAAAATGTATGGGGCATGATCTGAAAACCCTAATTCGGCTATGCCGCCTTCAATGGCTTTTTCTACATATTCCCTGTCTTCTCCAATAGCATGATTACATCTTCTTGTATGCGTATGATAATTGTACATTTGTTTATCCTTGTATAACCATATTACCTGACTTATTAACAATCAGAATCCTATAATATCTCTTGACCTTGCAAAAAATGGATTCTCTTCAGCTATTGGTGATGCATCCTTTGGCTGTGCAATTGGTTCACTATGGCCTTTATAATGAGAGAATTCGTCAAGAATTTTTGCCCACCCCGCATGGTCTGTACTTCCCTGAACATTATAAAATCCCGAAAAATTATCTATTACCCTTACCTTCAGCTGTTCATTATCCTTCAAAGTAACTTTATATCTGTTAACATTCTCTACAACAACAAGTAAAACAAAATTGTGTGACTTATACAGTTCGTTAAGTTTCTCAACCAATTTAATAATGAATCTATTGTCTTCTTCCCAGTCATTTGTAAATCTCAATTTGTAAATAAATAATGTTGATTCTTTACTGTTAAAAAGGGCCTGCATTTTATCTGTCAGATGTCCCACTCTGCTTCTCAATTCCATCAACGACTCTTTTACCTTTTCGGGTTGCTCCACCCCGTCTATTTCTAATTGGTCGCGATTGCTCTTAGCGTGGAAAGACAGCTGGAATTTATGACATTTAAACATATTACTTTCTGGCAGACATTCTACATGACCGGTCAAAATCTCTTCCATATGTCCCAGACTTGACAGCATAAGTTCTCTATCTGCACTGTAACACCACGAATAAGGATATGAATCAAGTTTTCCATAATAATCCTTGAGCGCAAAAGAAACCTCGCAATTAAATCCAAGACTTACAACCTTGTCATAATTACATATTTTAATATTACTATCTGCATCATCCGTCAAAGTCATAGGTTTTCCATCTAATCCATATGTAGGTCCTGATGATATCCTTGTAACATATCCGTCATTAGATTCCAATTTATTTTGTTCCTTTCGGTATGCAAAAGAACTGTCCGGATTAACTGTTCCATCTACCTTATCTTGTATGGAACCTGTTGCCTTTGTACGTGTTTTTACCGGGGCTCCATCCAATCCATAAACAGGGCCATCTGTAGGCAGCTTAGATTCCTCATCGCCTTGTGGCTTTGTTAATCCTTTCACTAGTTCTATTTTTTCCCTATATCGTTGAAAAACGTCTTTTGCCATAACAATCCCTCTTATATACGTTATGATAAATCTTCATGTATTACACAATTTTTTCCATGCTGCTTACCATAATAAAGTCTTTCATCAGCAGTTTTTATTACACCATCAAATGTTTTATCTATATCATATTCCTCTGCGCCAAATGTCATTGTAACTTTAAAGCTTTTTCCATTTGCACTAAAAGACATATTATTAACCCTTGTTTGAATTTCATAAAGTCTGGAAAGAAAATCTCCCATATTAAGCCTTCCTACTATAAGGAATTCTTCTCCTCCCCAACGACATACAATGCCATCATCTCCTATGACCTGTACAAATATCTCTGAAAAATGCCTGAGAACATCGTCTCCTACATTGTGTCCATATGTATCATTTACATTTTTGAAATTATCAATATCCCCCATTGCCACACAAAACTCTCTATTAACCGCTGCCAGATCATTCATCTCTGTCATAGCACCTCTGCGGTTACGCAGTTTTGTATTAACATCATATTTTGCAAGATACTCCAGCTCTAACGTTCTCTCAGCTACTTTCGTCGCACCGGACTTAAGTTCAACAATGAAAAAACAGCAAAAAACAATTATTAAAATCCCAGATGCGACATAATTAAATACTGCCAGCAACACCTGCATATGCTCACTAATAGGAGAAACAATATTTTTTGAAAAAATATAATATTTGCATACTGATACTGTTATCAGATTAATTACTGCCAAAAGCGTAGGTGTAAATATCTTATGCTTAAAGCTTTCTATGGAATACACCATAAAATATGATATTGGGATAATAGACATAGCATATACTGAAAAAGCAGAATTCCAGCCCATACAAAAACACGTCCACATAGACATGATAATTACATCTGCATAAAGTACATAAAGTAATGTGGTATAATGTTTGGTTATAATCAATGCCAGTGTTAACAAAATAAGAAACCATAAGTTCATATTAATATTTATCAATTCTCGGCAGTCGACAATCTGTCCGAATAAAAGCAAAAAAACCCTTACCAATATAATTGCCGAGAGTAAAATTGAATAATTGAATATTTCTTTATATTGTTCCTTAAACCTGCTAATAGCATTTATCTTGTTACCCATTGTCCCACCTTTTACCTTCCTTACTTTGGGATAATGTTTAGTACATATTATTTTATTTAAATATATCACGGTTTATAAAAAAATTAAATATGTATTAAAATAATCTGCCTCACAAAAGTGGAATAATCAAACCAATCAATGATGCCCAACCTAAAAGAAACCAATTGCCAAAATATATTAATGCACGAGTTGATAATATCATCATATATTTTTCATTGTTGTATGTCAATATTTCTGGCCTGCTGCTTTCTCATTTCTTCATACATCCTCTCCTCATTTACTGCCAATATATTATCACAATACAAAAGAGGAACTTTCATTCAGAAAAGCTCCTCTTACAATCATTTAAAGTTATAACTTGCTATTTTACACATTGGCAATATTTTTGTTTTGCTTCCTGGATTTTCTTTTCTTCGGCAGCAGGTGTTGGATAGTATCCTTTTGTATGCATAATGTCAAATACGTTTTTTTGAATTTCATGTTCCTGACCCAAAATATGGAGCATAACATTTCTTACGCTATCATGAACACATTCATTTGAAAATGTATTAAAATGTTCCGTGGCTGATTTCTGTGCTGTTAATGCATCTGCTAAAATTTCTTTTTCTGAATAAACTCCCATTTAAATACCTCCTATCCCAATTGAGAATATAATTCGTTAAAGTGTCCCTGGTGCTTCTGGGATATTTCCATGAATTTTGATTTCATTTGCTGATCTGTTGTATGTTCAGATAACATTTCAAATTTCTTGATGAGCAGCTCTTCTTCTGATAATAAATCATTAATAGCAGAAAGCTCTTTTTCTGATAACTGTTGCATAATAAACCTCCTTATATATAATAACACGTTTATTATGCCTGATTTTTTATTAAATATTATATTTAATTAAAAAAAAGCACCAACCCCAGAGAGGTTAACTCTCCAAAGCCGGCACCCGCGTGCGCCTTCAGGGGCTCGAACCCTGGACACCCTGTGTGACCATATAGATTTTATAAGGTTTTATTTTTAATAAATTTTAGTAACAAAATATAATATTTTTTAAGTAGATGACAACTTTCCCAACTCAAGAGGCTATTTACTATCTATGCTACATATTGCCTTATCAAAATTAATCATTCTTCCTTTAGATATATAACCATTTAATTGCTTATTGCAAGTTGCATTTTGACATATTATTTGTTTAATATTTGCACTATTTAATTGCTCAACTGTATATCCATATATTATCGCAGCCAGTCCTGTAACATATGGTGTCGCACAAGATGTACCACTCATACATGCAAATTTATTATTCGAAATTGTACTGATTATATCTGTACCTGGTGCTGCAATATCAACATATTCCCCATAATTAGATGTTTTACTTAAATTACCATCAAATCGTAAATTTGCTACACTTATTACATTATTCAATCTGAACGATGTAGGATATATATTGGTATCTTTATTAATTTCAGCAGAATCATTTCCCGCTGATACAATAAATAACATCGAAGATTCTTCCATAGCTTTTTTTAATTCATCTGAATAAACATATACGCATAAACTTAAATTGCATATTTGGGCTCCTGATTCTTCTGCATACTTAATAGCTTTAATTATATTTGACACATCTCCTGTTCCTTCCGCTCTCTCCAAAGCCTTAATACACATTATATTAAATTTAGGATCTGTTAGTATTGCCTTATACTTTTTATTTTTTGCAGATAGAATTCCTGCAATATGTGTACCATGTATATTATCATTTAAATACTCACTTGTTATTTTAGAATTATTATCACAAAAATTCCATCCATAATAGTCGTCTATATATCCATTCCTATCATTATCAATGTTATCATCAGGTATTTCATCATCATTTCTCCATAAATTAGTATCATTGATTTGTGATAAATCAATTCCTGTATCTATAATAGCCACTGTGACTTCTCTCTTAATTTCTAGTTCTTTTTTTTTGTAATTAATATCTATTCCTTTCTGGGCAATTCTTTTATCTGCTTCCCATTCATTTGAAAACTGAGTCGAGAAGTATTTGCCACCATAATTTACCAATGCCCATTGAGAAATATCATCATCTTGAATAATTTCAAATTTAACCTTCTCGCTAGTTTGATCATTTGTCACGGCTTTTTCTGTTATTTCTTTTTTTCCTCCGTTGGTTCCGGAGGTTCTGTCGGATTT
>JBJEMK010000160.1:0-7650 GCA_051879635.1 Eubacterium sp. | reverse complement strand
AATATTCTTTTTTTCATATAACTATCCTACAGTAACTTAATCTTAAATTGCTTGCTGCCCAATTTCAGAATATCGCCATCAATAAGCAGAGTTTTTATACTATCTACATTATTAACAGTTATTGGAACACCATTCCCCATATCAACAAGAGAACATTCATTATCAACTATTGAAAGATATGCATGCTGCCTTGCCAATTCTGCATTCAAAATTCTTATTTCACAATCCACAGCAGAACCGATAAATGATTTTCCTTCATGGATAGTGTAACTTTTTACAGGACTTCCATCATCTTTGAGTTCTACAAGCCATCCAGCAAGCGGTGCAATACAAACAGGACATATTTTCCACGAAGAATCCATAATATGTCCTTCCTTACAACATTTATAATACATTTACACCTCGCCTCACTATAATAGTTGATATACCCAAATCGTTGCAGAATTATCCCTGCCTTTTTCGCCAATATCGAAAATAACTTCTGGTGTATATTCTGTTATTTCTCCCTCGTTAATTTTTAGATAAATATTTCTCCAACGATTTTTTGTATCAGAACCATCAATATTCATTGTATAATTATTTTTCCCTTGTAAAGTTACAGTTACTGCATAATTTCCTTGATAAATATCTGTTCTACGAATAATTAAAGTTTTTCTTCCCTTAACAATATTCTTAATATGGAATTTCATACTTCCACCTACCCATCGTTTTATTGTATCAAATACTAAAGTTCCATCAGGATAATAAAATGAATCTTTTGCAGTTGAAGGATGTTTTGTATTAACAATAGTCAAACGATGTGCCTCGATTGATTCCTGAGAAGCCATATTAATGGTATCAACAAGCGTATATTTTTCTTCTTCAAAAAGAAGAACTCTCGGCATTTTATAACTAATAAACTGAAGATCATTACTACTAACTTCTTTTTCAATTATGATATTTTTCAAACCATCTATAATTTTTCTATGCTCACCTAGAATAATGTCTATTTCTTCATAGTTATTGCTGTATTTTTTCAATAAATCGCCAAAAGTATACATTGCGTGTCTTGCGTTTTCATAATCTTCTTTTGCAGTAAAATTATATTCTTCATCCTCATGCTCACGCTCATATTCAGAAAGTTCAAATAACACATCATGATCAATATCAAAAAGTGGTGTAAGCAGATGAATGACATCATCAAAAAAAACTCCTGCTGTCTGAATTATCATTTTTGCCGTCATAGCAACCATATACATATTTTTAAATGAAGGTAAAGGTAAAATCTCATTGCATGATTTCGAAACAATACAAGTATATTCAAACAAATCTATCATAAGCTTCTGAAGATACATTGAAATACCTTTCTCAGTTCTGACAGCCCAAGGAACAAATCTGTAATCTATAGCATTTGGACCAGGATTCTTAAAACCATCACAATTTTCAATTTCATAAATTCCAGTTCCTTCTGGATCTTCTAATCTTACTCTTGCTAATTCAACAGTAACAGCTGGCTCAGTTATTTCTTGAACAATCTCAACTTTAGCAGTTTCAAGTTTATACTGATAACCTTGTAAATCTATGTTCTCTGTATTTTGAAAAAAATCCTGCAAAATTTCATTATATTTTACAACAATATAAATTGTACATGGATAACTATATTTTTTTGAATCAAAAACTAAAACCTGCGGATTATACAAAAAAAGAGGATTCCCAAGCCCATCAAAACACAATCCTCTACCTATAATGAAAGTTATTAATCCTCCTTTTGTTTTTTCAGCTTGTACATGCAATGAATCAAGAAAGTTTGGTACAATTCCATATCCATGGAATAATTTATTATATAATTTTTCTTTACCAAAATGATAATCTTCTATTTTATTCCAATACTCAGGTCCAACCTGTAAACCAGGGAAAAAATTTGCTCTTTTATATTCTTCTATTTCTTCCATTTTTCTTTCCTTCATCAAAATGTCATTATTTTATCAATTATACTCTTATTATCTATTATTGTTCTCTTACGAGTTTTTTCTTTTGTTCTTTTAAAACAGATATAACAATCTGTATTTACAGGTTTTTCCTGCTGTAACAATAATGAAAGTCTTTTTATAAGATTATCATCAAAATAATCTTTTTCAACAGGAAATAGAACTGTAAAAACACAAGCATTTCTATCTTTGTCGAAAATAGCACTTCTTATATCTGTATTATCAAAAATATCAAGTCTGGAGTATGGCACATAATCTTCTATGATTTCTGGAACAATACCAGTAAGTATATATACATATATTTTAAGTCCCAATATCGTTCCGCGTAATCTAAACAACGGAATTGCATATTGTAAAAAAAGCCGACGTTTTTTTTCAGTTCCCAAAAGTTCAACATTTATACCAAGCCAATTTGCAAGTACTTGCAAAAAATTAAAAGGACAATGCATTGGACGAAATAATTCATTGATATTGTCTATTTTTATTGAAATGTCATTCTGAAGATGTTGAAAAATCATAAGAAAGCGATTCAAAAAATCATTTTCTTGAAAATTAGATGGAAGATATCTGACTGCATTTTTTGAAGTTGCGTATAACATTATCTTTTTATCATCTATCAATTCACAATCTATAACAATAAATCTTTGATAATCAGATTCCTGATAGGTTATATCAATATCAGCTTCACTTAATTCAGAATATAAAGAGAACAGTTTATTTTTTGCACTAAAAATATCCAAACCTATACAAGCCTGTTTAATTACAGATAACTCCAATTATACCCATCTCCTTACTGTCAAATGAATATTATTCTTAGTATCCTCATCTTCATGTACAATCGAGTATCCTAAATCTTTCACTTTATCTATAATAGTTTCATACGCATATTGACGAGTAATCTTATTAAGAATTTCATCCTGTTTTAAACCAGTAAATGTTTCTATTGCCCACCAGTCTGCAACAAATTCATAATTATTTTCTTTTTTTTGAATTCCAATACTATATTTAGAACCTGTTTTTATTTCAAAAACACAGTTTTCTATTTCCTCTCCTTTTTCATATCCCTGTAAAGTAAGATATTGATTTTCAGAAGCTTCAACATATTTTATATCAAGTGCATTCAACGCTCTTTTTAGATGTTCTAAACTCTTTATTTTTGTATTAATTTTTGAAATATGTGACATTATTTATTCCTCCTTTTCCTTTTGACCTATTTGAACTCTAATAAAAGCAGTATTAGGAATTTTCTTTGTCACATTTTCTATACGGCAAATAACAAAACCATTCGCAACAGAGATTATTTTAAAAGTTCCAATTATTTCCCCAAAATCAGATGCCGAAGAAATTTCTCCATACACTCCATTTTCAAGACCTGTTTTAGCATCTCCAATTTTTGCGATTAATTCAGCCTGCACACCATTTTCCAATGTTATCTCAAGAATACGCATTATACTATAAACAGGCTCATATAAAACCTTTTTCTTCAATTGTACATCTTTTGGAAGCGGAGTTATCTCTGCTAACACAAGAGTATCTTTCACTTCTATTTTATTTGTGGCACAACCTATAAATACAAACAAAAATATACTGAACGAAACAATAACTATTTTTCTAATAGTTTCCATACCCGTTCTCCATCCTTTCCCCGGAAAATCCAGTTTCTGTCGTCAAGAAACAAAAAAAAACTTCTGTATAAATTACCATTTATATCAACACTTTTTCTTTTATTTTTTACAGAAATTGCAGAATCTGGTTTAAAATAATCGCCTGTATATATAAAATGTTTGCCTTTTGGCAATACACACTTTTCTAATTTATCCCATCCAATAAATATGTTATTTATAAACAAACCTTGACCAGGAATAGAAATATCAGGAACTACACCATAACAATCTTTTCCAAAAATAGAATCTGCAAGAGAATAAATTATATTATGATAAGAATCCCAGATTCCAGATATTGTAAAATCAGAATTAAAAAATTTTACTTCTTTTATAACCTTATTATTTTTTGCATCTCTCAAACATACATGAAAAATATTAATCTGATCTGTAAGTTGTACTCTTCCTTCTATAACATAATCTGCATATTCATAACTATCGTATTTTTCATTAACATATTGATTCAAATCTACAGTAGCCACAGACCGAACCATTTCAGTTGTATAAAGCATATATGCAAATAATCTACTAAACATATCGTCTTGTGATCTTATTGTAACACCATCTTGTTCAATAAAATTACAAGAAATATAATCAAACTCTCCAGTTGATTGTCCTATGTAAGTCCTACACTCTAAATTAAACGGTTTTACAATAATTTTATATTTTTTCCCATTCTCAAATATTTTATTTTCAATTATTGCATTATATTCTGCAAGCATTGCATTAAGTGCTTCAGTCAATAAAGACAGATTTGAAATATTTCTTAAAACAGTAATAGGAAATCCTTTATCTATAAATCTATAAAATGACAGAATAAGAACATATCCTGAACTTGATTCAAAAATAAATGGTTGACACACACCTGACATAAGGCAAGGATAATGTTCATCTGCTAATGTATAAATAAAATCCTGGGAATTTTTTGCCTTTTTTAACCCATATTTACCAATAAGCCATTTCTCAAGAGAAACAGGTTTAAGTTTCTTTGTATTTATCATAGCTCTATAAATTTCATTTTGAACTTCTTCTGCAATATAAGCCGGAATAACAGATGTCGTATTAATCGGAAGCATTGCATATCCAGGAACAAGGTCTGACAAAGCATCATATTTTTCCTGAATCGGTATGATCGAGCCTTTTTTCATTAATGACTGATAATGTTCTAAACTGGCAGCATAAGAAATGCTACATATAAAAAGAGAAAGTATTATAAAATTATTTCTTACTTTATGCATCATTTTATTCCTGCCAGTTTTTATTAATTACTAAGACCAGTCTGCGTTTTCGTAAACCAAAGAAATCGTTTCTTGAATTACTCCAGATTCCTGACTACCAAGATCAGACATAGTCCATCCACATGGAACGCAATTATAAAGGTTACGTCTCTGAATTTCAGAAACCCCATCACGATCCATAAATACGATGGAAACAGATTTTTGCTCTGGATTTCCTCTTTCCACAGTCTTCCACCACTCTTTAAGAACCTTATCCCGAGGGTCTGCATTGCGTACAAGTTTTACAGTATCATACTTAACTTTTCCGACTACTTTACGAGGATTCTTATCCATACCACCCATATCATCAGATACTTCAGCAGTAGCTCCGAGCCCAGAAATTGATACAAAATTTCCGTAATCAATTCCATCCACTTCAACTTTGAAATAAGCTTTTGTTGTTGGTAAATAATCAGCCATTTCTTATACTCCTTCTTTATTCTTCTCCAAGAGTTTTCTGAGAAACTCTGAATACTACAAATTCAGCTGGTTTAGCTGGTGCCAAACCAATTTCAATTACAACATACCCAGCATCGATTGATTCCGGAGGATTTAATTCATCATCACAACGAACATAAAAAGCTTCTTCTGGAGAATTTCCAAACAATGCCCCTGACTTCCAAATATTCAAGAGGAATGCTGTAATATTTCGTGTAATCTTCTTCCATAAATCCCTTGTATTAGGTTCAAACACAACCCAATTAGTGCCATTCTGAAGAGCCTGTTCTACCATACAGAAGAAGCGCCTTACATTAACATAGCGCCATTCTGGATTTGAACTAATTGTTCTTGCACCCCATACGCGAATACCACGCCCAGGAAAATCACGAATACAGTTAATTCCTTTGGGGTTAAGAAGTTCCTGTTCTGCATCTGTAAGATTATATTTCAAACCAAGAGCAGTCTTGAATAATTCGTTTGCAGGAGCTTTATGCACTCCCCTTGTTCCATCAACACGGCCATAAATTCCACATACCCCTCCTGAAGGCGGTGCAAAAACATTTTTATCAGCTACCATATCATACATCTGCACCCAAGGAAAGTAATATGCACCCATAATAGAATCTCTCGGCATAGGCATTGTATCAATACCGGCATCAAGAGTTTCAGGAGAATCCAAAACTGCAAATCTGAAGCGGTTTTTCTCACAATGAGTAAGAATTGCATCTTGAGCAGCAGGTTCAGTGACACCAGGTGCACAAATAATAGAAATATCTTGAATCTCATCAAAAAGTGGTAACCCTGTTTTTTTACCAACTCCTTCATCTTTCCCTATAATAAGCTTTGCAATATTATCAGGATTCTTCACTTCATAAAGCTCATCCGCTGCAGAAACATCATTTTCCTTGGAAACTGCTTTATCACCCTCTTTTGCAGAAGCATCTATCTTTTTTTTCTTAGATGGTTCTGCAAGATTATTGATATAACATTTTGTTCCACCATTTTGAAAAAACTGATAAACTCCATGAGCAAGCCACCCACCAGAATGTAAACCGCCAAATAACTTCGTATACTGCGTCCAGTTAGTTACAAGAACAGCTTGATTAACAGGTCCTTTCTCTGCAATTCCAAGAAAGCCAACAATGTTTGTAGCTCCAGCTTCAATAGGCTTTGAACCACTTTCAATTTCTTCGACATAAACACCGGGTGTCTGATAGTTTGGCATTTATTCCTCCTAAATTTTTATCTACTAAATCGCTTTGCATTAAGCTCTTTCTTCTCAACCCGCACAAATTGTTCACCTTTAAGTGAATTCAACTGCACTTCAACTCTATAATCTAAATGAAATGTATCTATAAATGTATTTATAGTTTCTTTCCTTATAACAGGTTCTAAAATGAACTTGCTAATTTCATTACCATACCAATTATATTCAGCACATTCATATACTGTATGATCTTTAAAAAAAACAGCAACATAACCGAACAAAGAAAGAAGCTCTTCTAATTGCGGTGCAAAAATATTTACTCTAATTCGCATCTCATACAATGCAGGAACTTCATATCTACATTCATCTACTATTATCCTCTGCCCGGTTTTATCATTAGTAGTCTGAAAGATATCTATGACAGTAAACTGTATTTGTTTTTCTGATTTATCTTTTGAAATTTCATCAACTATCGAAAATGAAAAGTCAGATGCATTTGATAAATTTTGTTTAAGAGATTGTATTACGAATTTAAAAATATCAGATTGCATATCATTACCTCTGTTCGATTATTACAGTTCTTAAAAATGGAAGCTCATCATCGCGAAGTATAATTTTTTCCACTACAACATCTGCATCTATATCAAAAACGTCAATGGAATTAATTGAAAAAATCTCATTTATTTTTTCAAGTTGTTTCATTATCATTCCTACAGTAACTTCTTTTCCAAATTCCCATCCAAAACCTTCATCTCCTTCAAGACAATCAAAACTACGATGAAGAACATTCTCTATCTGAGCCTTCACTTTTCCTTCATCTAGGACATCACTTTTAAGTGTAATAGCTAATGTTATATTAAATTCTTTATAAACCGGAGCCTGTACGCATATTGGAGTTCCAACCAATTTGCGCTCATTTAAATACTCCTTAACCCGTCGTATAAGTTCTCTTGACGGAATCAATTTTACATCATACCCAACACCTGTCGGTCTTACAGGAATAATAATTGTACAAACCTCATTTTTAGCATTACGTTTTTTCAAACAATGAGCCCTTCCAACACTAGATGAAGCTTCTCGCGCTAACCACTGAAAAT
>JBJEMK010000159.1:0-7724 GCA_051879635.1 Eubacterium sp. | reverse complement strand
CACCCGAATCAATCAGGTGCATTGATATTGGAAGTTCCAAATACTTTATTTATTATCTCATAAATGACAACGCAACCATTCCCGGTCCTACATGGGCTCCGATAATTGGCCCAATCTCTGTAACAATAACATCCTTGGCAAGCCCGGCACTAATAATCTTATCCTTTATCTGCTCTGCCATCTCCGGGTTATCAGTATGGGCAACAAAAACCGTCTGTTCTTCAAGATTAGTGCCCTCTTCTCTCATTTTTTCAAGCATAAAAGCTATTCCCTTTTTTGCACCTCTGACTTTATTTACAACTATAAGTTTTCCTTCATTGTCAACGCTGAGTACCGGCTTTATCTTAAGTGCTGTTCCTACAACTGCTTCTACAGAAGAAACTCTTCCCCCTCGCATAAGGTGTAATAAATCCTCTACCATAAACCAGTGGCGTGCGTCATGCCTTTTTTCTTCTATCCACTCCTTAAGCCGGTCTATATCAAAACCAGATTCTTTCTTTTTCATGGCATTATATACAAACATGCCTTCACCAATCGATGCGCTTAATGTATCAACACAGTATATTTTTTGGTCCGGATAGTCTTCCTGCAACATATTTGCTGCTAACGTAGCTGACTGAAAAGTTCCACTCATGCCTGATGTAAATACCATACACAGAATATCTTTACCCTCTTCCAAATATGTCTTAAAAAACTCCTCATATGTTGCGGGATTGATCTGTGTTGTAGTCGGCATGGAACCACTTCTTAATTTATTATAAAATTCATCAAGAGACATCTCTCTGGCATCTGAATAATGATGATATACCTTACCATCAACTTCAAAACTCATTGGCATAACAACAACTCCCAGCTGTTTTGCTATATCTGCCGGAAGGTCCGATGCCACATCTGTTATTACCACATAATCCCTCATTTGTTCCGTCTCCTAATTCAATACATTTCAATTATTAACCATATGCACTAATATAATAAATCGGCATACAATCATCATTCAATTATAATCTATGGAATGTATATTGTCAAAACATATTTGTTCTTTTAAAATCTTGCTCCACCATCTATTTGATAGCTGCTTTCATGCTTCTTACATATTCTCCAACATATGGAACACAATCTTTTCCATACTGTGCTATAATTTTTACAATAGCCGAGCCTACAATTACACCATCTGCATATTTGCAGACATTTTCAGCCTGTTGTGGGGTTGAAATACCAAAGCCAATAGCACATGGCACTTTAGTTGCTTCTTTTACCAGTGTTGTCATAGCGCCAAGGTCTGTTGTTATATTATCACGTACTCCTGTAACACCAAGCGAGGAAACCACATACACATATCCTTCGGCACTCTTTGCAATAGCCTTAATTCGTTCTTTTGATGTTGGTGCAACCAAAGGTATTAAATCAATTCCTGCCTCTTTGCAAAATGGAGCAATTTCTTCCCGTTCCTCAAAAGGACAATCCGGAACTATAACTCCTGAAATTCCACATTCAACACATCTGTCCATAAATTTTTTAGAACCATATTTAAATATCGCATTTACATATGTCATAAAAATTAATGGAACATTTATATCTTCTTTTATTTCTTTTATTGCATCCATAAGTTTATCTGTTGTTGTTCCTGCAGTAAGAGCCCTAAGGTCGGCTTCCTGAATAACCGGTCCTTCAGCAATCGGATCTGAAAATGGTATGCCGATTTCAATAATATCAGCACCTGCATCCTGCATTTCCAAAATTAATTTTTGTGTAGTATCAAGTCCACCATCCCCACCGGTAATAAATGGAATAAATGTTTTTCCTTTTTTAAAAGCGTCACTAATTCTACTCATAAATCTCCACTCCTCTGTATCTGGCAATAGCAGCCACGTCTTTGTCACCACGGCCTGAAACATTTATAACAATGATTTTATCTTTATCCAAAGTCGGTGCGTATTTCATTGCATATGCAATCGCATGAGAAGATTCGACTGCCGGAATAATACCCTCAACTCTTGACAAATATTCAAATGCTTCCACTGCTTCTTCATCCGTAATTGCAACATATTTGGCTCTGCCCGTATCATGAAGCATTGCATGCTCAGGTCCGATACCCGGATAATCCAGACCGGCAGAGATAGAATAAACCGGTGCAATCTGGCCATCATCATTCTGGCAAAATAAAGTCTTCATGCCATGGAAAATACCTTCGGAACCATTGGCAATAGTTGCTGCATTTTTAGGGTTATCTACCCCCAGTCCTGCTGCTTCGCATCCAATGAGCTCTACAGACTCATCTTCGATAAAATTATAAAATGCTCCCATGGCGTTAGAACCACCACCTACACATGCAATGACAGCATCCGGCAGTTTCCCTTCCTTTTCTTTTAGCTGTTCCTTTATTTCTCGACTGATGACACTTTGAAAATCCCTTACCATGGTTGGAAATGGATGTGGTCCCATTACGGAACCTATTACATAAAGAGTATCATCCATTCTGTTTGTCCATTCTCTCATTGCATCATTTATCGCATCTTTAAGTGTCATTGTCCCTGTTTCAACGGGATGAACTTTAGCTCCCAAAAGTTCCATTCTGAATACATTTAAAGCCTGTCGCTCACAATCTTCTTTACCCATAAAAACTTCACATTCCATATTCATAAGTGCCGCCGCTGTAGCTGTAGCCACACCATGCTGTCCTGCGCCCGTTTCTGCAATAACCCTGGTCTTCCCCATTTTCTTTGCTAAAAGAACCTGCCCAAGCGCATTGTTCAGTTTATGGGAACCTGTATGGTTCAAATCCTCTCTTTTAAGATATATCTTTGCGCCGCCAAGGTCCCGGGTCATCTTTTCTGCATAATACAGTCTTGATGGTCTTCCGATATATTCATTAAATAATGTCTGTAATTCCATATTAAATTCAGGATCATTTTTATAGTGTTCATATGCTTTCTCAAGTTCATTAACAGCTGTCATCAGCGTTTCCGGAACATACTGCCCACCATGAATTCCAAATCTGCCTTTGCTCATAGTTTCCTCCTATATACTTTTATTAAGTAAGTGATATTTACTAATTTGTTCTTCTAACAATATCTACTACTTCTTTCATTTTGTCAAAATTTTTAATATATCCTACATCTTCCACTCCACTGCTTATGTCAACACAGTATGGATTAAGAAGCTTTATAGTTTCTTCAAGATTACCTGCATCAAGGCCTCCGGCAAGAAAATAATCGTGTAATTCTTCAGGTATTAGATTTGTGTCAAATCTTTTTCCGGTGCCACCATAAATTCCTTTTTCAACATATGTATCCAAAAGCAGATAATCCACAGGAAGGGCAAGCGCATTATTTATATCCGCTCTGCTCCTGACCCTGACGGCCCGTATAACAGGTCTTGGGGACATGAATTTTAGCTTATTAATATAATTTATATCCTCATCTCCATGAAGCTGAATCAAATCAATAATACCATTATTTGCAAGGGATGCGACTAGATTTATATCTTCATTTACAAATACACCAACAGATTTTATTTTATTATCAAGCCTTGACTTTAATTTTTCTGCCGTTTTAATATCTATTTTTCTTTTTTTACCGGCAAATACAAATCCAATAAAATCCGGCTGTAAAATATTTGCATATTCAATATCAGCTTCTCTTCTAAGTCCACAAATTTTTATAAGTGACATATTGCTCCTTTATATACCTCTAAGTTTATCTAACTCCAGTTTCTTATTTTCAGCCCTCATTAATGTCTCACCTATAAGAACAGCATTAACTCCAGCTTTTTCAAGAAGTTTTATATCAGAATTAGTCTTAACACCACTTTCTGCTACAAATACTATATTATCCGGAACAAGATTTCTAAGCCTTATTGAATTATTAAAATCAACTTCAAATGTTCTTAAATTTCTATTATTTACTCCGATCACTCTTGCACCTGCCGATATAGCCATATTTACTTCATTTTCATCATGAGCTTCGACTAAAGCCGTAAGACCTAATGAATCACAAATATTAATATATTTTTTTAAAGTTGTTATATCAAGTAATGAGCATATAAGCAACACAGCATCCGCACCTATGACTCTTGCTTCATATATCATATATTCATCTATGACAAAGTCCTTTCTTATAATTGGAATGTTCACGGTTTTAGATATTTCTGTAACATATTTATCACTTCCCAAAAAATATTTTGGTTCAGTAAGTACAGAAATACATGAAGCTCCTGCTTCCTCATATTCTTTTGCAATTTGAATATAAGGAAACTCTTCTGCAATAACTCCTTTAGATGGAGATGCCTTTTTACACTCGCATATAAAGCTCATGCCCGGGCTCTTAAGTATCTTTTCAAATTTAAACTGAAGTTTTGGAAGCTGTAAGGCTTTTTCCCTTAACTCTTCTAGACTCACTTTTTGTTTCTTTTCTTCAACTAATTTTCTGTTGCTCTCTGCTATAGTTTCTAAAATCATAATTAAAAGTCCTTAAGATATAAATTTACTTATTTGACAATTCAATAAATTGTTCAAGTTTTTCCATTGCTTTGCCACTATCAATTGTTTCCTTTGCAAGCTCAATTGCTTGCTCATATGTCAAATTTTCACTTGCAACATATATACCTGCTGCTGCATTTAAAATGACTACGTCTCTCTTTGGTCCTTTGCTGCCACTAAGAATTTCTCTTGTGATTCTGGCGTTTTCATCCGGATTACCACCAACCAAATCATCTTTACTACACAATGTAAATCCATAATCTTCAGGATTCAAAACATATGTTTTTGTCTTGCCTTTTCCGAATTCACAAACAGTAGTTTTTGCGCTAAGAGAGATTTCATCAAGCATGTCCTGACCGTATATAACCATACCTTTTTTTACGCCAAGTTTCATGAGTACTTCCGCAATCGGTCTTACTAAATCTTCACTATATACACCTATAACGTTCATATTTGCACCGGCAGGATTCGTCAGTGGCCCGAGTATATTAAATACCGTTCTAATACCAAGTTCCTTACGAACAGGTGCCACATACTTCATAGCAGTATGATACTTTTGTGCAAATAAGAAACAAATCCCAATTTCTTTTAATATTTCAGCACTTCTTTCCGGCTCAAGGGTAATTTTTACGCCTAAAGCCTCTAGAACATCTGCTGCCCCTGATTTACTGGATACGCCTCTGTTTCCATGTTTTGCCACAGGATATCCTGCTGCTGCAATAACCAGCGCTGAAGTTGTAGAAATATTAAATGAATTGGCTTTATCTCCTCCTGTTCCTACAATTTCTAATAAATCCATATTATGCTCAAGTTTTACAGCCTTCTGTCTCATGCCTGCAGCAGACCCTGATATTTCATCAATTGTTTCACCTTTCATACGAAGAGCTGTAAGGTAAGAAGCTATAAACATCTGGCTTGTATTACCACTCATAATTTCTTCAATACATATCTTTGCTTCCTCAAATGTTAAATCTTTATTTTCAACTAATTTTTCAATTGCTTTATTAATCATCGTTTTATCTTCCTTGTCTATAATATAATTTTATTCTGATTATCAGATTTCAATCTTTAAAAAATTCTCTATAATTGTTCTTCCGTCCGGAGTAAGAACCGATTCAGGATGAAATTGTAATCCATATATACAATATTTCTTATGTTTTACAGCCATAATTTCACCACATTCATCTTTAGAAATAACTTCCAGCTCCGGCGGCATTGTTCTTGCATCAGCAGCAAGCGAATGATACCTTGCAACTAGAATTTTTTCAGGCAGATTTTTAAAAATATCCTGAGAATTATCTATACTTACTTTGCTCTGTTTACCATGCATAAGCTTCTTTGCATATATAATATCTGCTCCAAATGATTCACAAATACTCTGATGTCCTAAACAAACTCCAAGTATAGGATATTTGTCCTTTAATTGCTTAATT
The DNA here is from genome assembly GCA_051879635.1 of Eubacterium sp. GTDB lineage: Bacteria > Bacillota > Clostridia > Lachnospirales > Lachnospiraceae > JBJEMK01. The sequence goes on along the minus strand of JBJEMK010000159.1, from coordinate 1,814 downwards.
ACATCAATGCATACTCCTGCATCTTCTGGTCTTCCGGGACCCGGAGATAAAATTATATGACTTGGCTTAAGTGAATCAATTTCATTAACGCTTAATTCATCATTTCTTATAACTTTAATTTCTTCTTTTGATAAAGAACCAATAAGCTGAACAAGATTATATGAAAAGCTATCATAATTATCAATTAACAAAATCATTATCCATTCACCTCACTTGCTCTCTTTATAGCGTCAATAACTGCACTGGCTTTATTGGCACATTCCTGATACTCATTTTCAGGAATGCTGTCTGCTACAATTCCTGCGCCTGCCTGAACATAAACCTCATTATCACGCTTAACTGCCGTTCTAATGGCAATGCACACATCAAGATTCCCCGTAAAATCAAGGTATCCTATTCCGCCTCCATATATACCTCGGGATTCCGCTTCCAGCTCATCAATAATTTCGCATGCCCTGAACTTTGGTGCGCCTGATAATGTACCGGCCGGAAGCAAAGCATTAATAGCATCACAACCATCTTTATCATCACGAATATCACCTTCAACTGTGGAAGCAATATGCATAACTTTTGAGAATCTATGCACTGACATATAGTCTTTTACTATAACACTTCCATATTTTGTAATTTTGCCAATATCATTTCTGCCAAGGTCAACAAGCATATTATGTTCTGAAAGTTCTTTCATATCTGACATAAGAGATTTTTCAATTTCTATATCTTCTGCTTCTGTTTTACCCCGATGCCTTGTGCCTGCAACGGGGAATGTTGTAAGTCTGCCATCAAGCAGTTTAACCATTGTTTCCGGAGAAGCCCCGGCAATCTGTATATTCCCACTTTGTAAAAAGAACATATATGGCGATGGATTTGTCGTTCTTAAAATCCGATAAGCATTAATTAATGAACTGCCATAATCAGCTTTGAATTTTCTTGAAATAACACCTTGAAATATATCTCCTTCATAAATATACTGTTTTGTTTTTTCAACCATCTCACAATAACGTTCTTTTGTTGTATTGCATGTAAATGAAACTTTATCCTGTGCAACAGAAACAGGAAGAGGAGACTGATCATTAATTAGCGAAACAATTTCATTAATAGAATTAACAGCTTTTTCATATCCACTTTTTCCTTCAGATACTTTCATGTTGACTATTACAATAATCTTTTGTTTTAAGTGGTCATATGCAATTACTTTATCAAATAACATTAAATTATAATCATCAAAATCGTTCTTTTTGATATTAAGTTTTGGCTCTGCATATTTAATCATTTCATAAGAAAAATAACCTACAAATCCACCTGTAAAAGACGGCAGACCCGGAATTTTCTTTGACTTATACTTCGCCAGAACTTCTCTTATTACATCCATAGGGTCTTTATCAACTTTATTTGTGCCGGAATCTGTTCTAATGTGTACTTCATTATTTTTGCAACTAATACTCATAACAGGGTTGTATCCCAAGAATGAATATCTTCCCCATTTTTCTCCACCCTCTACACTTTCAAGCAGAAAAAAATTTTTGTTGTTCTTTTCAAGACGTCTAAGCAGGGAAATCGGTGTAATAACATCTGCAAATATTTCTTTCGAGATAGGTATAACCTTATAACTTGGATCAGTATCTTTAATTTCATCAAAACTTGGATTAATCATATATGCCTCCTTTTTATCAAAGTTGGAAATACTCCTTAGCGGAGCTTTTTTATATCATAGGGAAGTTCAAAGAACTTTCATATGATATAACAAAGTGTCTCTTGTGACACTTCGCGCGCGAGCGGTTGCGTTAGCATAACTTCCTCTCCGCGAGCTGCGC
>JBJEMK010000158.1:0-7737 GCA_051879635.1 Eubacterium sp. | reverse complement strand
GCGAGAGAGTTCGCAAGCGAACTCTTTGTTCTATCATAGGAAAGTTCTTTGAACTTACCTATGATATAAAACGCTCCGCTAAGGATGCGCAGCTCGCGGAGAGGAAGTTATGCTAACGCAACCGCTCGCGCGCGAAGTGTCGCAAGCGACACTTTGTTCAAATTAATCATTAAAATATTTGTCTTTAATTATATCAGTTGGCATATCCGAACCTGTCCAAAGTTTAAATGCTTCAGCGCCCTGATACAAAAGCATATATAAGCCGTTAAAACAGGAACAGCCCTGTTCCTGCGCCATTTTAAGAAGTTTTGTCTGGCGTGGATTGTATATAATATCAGAAACAATTAAGTTCTTTCTAAGCATTCCGGAATCTTCTATAATGCATGCATCTGTATTAGGAGACATACCGACAGAAGTAGCATTTGTAAGAATATCACTATCTGCTATCGAATTTGCCAGGTCAGTTTTGTCAGAAAGATCATGGAGAGTCATTTGGCACGAGGTAGAAGTATTTATAGTATCGCATAATTTACAGGCACGATTCCAAAATTCATCTTTAATACTAAACATATCAATTTGAGCAACTCCATCCAAAGCAGCTTGTACACATATGGCAGTAGCAGCTCCGCCGGCACCCAGTAAAGTCATTTTTTTGCCAATAATATTATGGCCGGCATCTCTGACAGCCTGCATATATCCCATGCCATCTGTATTGTGTCCTATAAGACACCCGTCTTTAATAACAACTGTATTTACCGCACCAATCATTTTTGCAGCAGGGGAGAGTTCATCGGCAATAGTACACATAATATTCTTGTTTGGCATAGTGCAGTTAAATCCTGTGGCATTCATTGCACGCAGTCCTTGTACAGTTTCGGCAAGCTTGTCTGTTCCCACATCAAAGCATAAATATACATAGTCAAGTCCCAGTATTCTAAAAGCTTCATTATGCATCATAGGTGATATGCTGTGAGACACCGGGCTGCCCAGAAGACACACTAATCTGGTACTGCCGGTTATTTTATATTTTTCTGATAATGTATTAGTCATAATTATTCTCCATATTTCTTTTTAGTGATTGAATTAATTTTAGTTTATATATTGTCCGGTGTCAAATTTATTTACAAAAATGCCTATATGTTTTATAATTAGTCTTGTTTTAGGAGATGAAATAATGACGAAAATTTGTGTTCCAATTATGGGAAAAAACATTAACGAAATAATAAGTGATACTACTAAGGCTGTTGCAGCCGGTACAGACATTATTGAATGGCGTGCAGACTATTATGAAGATATATGTAATGCTGATGTCAAAAGTATTCTTAATACGATAAGGAGCATTGCAGATAAGATTCAAATTATATTTACAATAAGGACGGCAGATGAAGGCGGCCAGATACATATTCACAGTAATGAATATGAACGATTATGTAAAGATGCTGCCTGTAGCGGTCGGGCTGATTATATAGACGTAGAAATATATTCTATGGAGAATATTTCATCAGAACTTATAAAAAATTTAAAACAGCATAAAGTAAAAGTAATAGGTTCATATCATAACTTTACCAGCACTCCGGATTGTGAAAAGATGTATCAGCTTTTATATGGTATTAAAGAAGCAGGAGCAGATTATTGTAAGATTGCAGTTATGCCTTGTAATATTAAGGATACATGGAATCTTATGAATACAAGCAGAAGGTTCAAGGATGAGAATAATGCAAATGTTATTACCATGGCAATGGGAGATATTGGTATGCTAAGCAGGGTAGCATGCAAATATACAGGGTCGTATATTACATTTGCATCTGTGGGCAAAGCATCAGCGCCGGGACAGTTAGAGGTTGGCAAAATTAAAAAAATTTTACAGCTTGCAGAACTTAAGCCTGACAAGAATATTGTCATGATAGGATTTATGGGAACTGGTAAGACAACTGTTTCTGATGCGCTTAATGCAATCACGGGATTAGAGGAGATAGATACAGATTTATATATAGAAGACAAATGTAAAATGAAAATTGCTGATATTTTTTCAAGATATGGAGAAGAGTATTTTAGAACTTGTGAAACACAGGCAATACAGGAAATAATGCATAAAAAGAATGCAATAGTGTCCTGTGGAGGAGGAGCTGTATTAAGAAACGAAAATGTTCAAATGATAAAACAATATGGAAAGCTTGTATTACTCACGGCAACTCCGGAAACTATTTATGAGCGTGTACGGCACAGCAATTCCAGACCATTATTAAATAATGATATGAGTATAGAGAATATCAGCAGGCTGATGGAGGGAAGAAAAGAAAGATACAATGAAGTGGCTGATATTGTAGTCTCAACGGATAATAAAAATGTTGTAGAAATATGTTTAGAAATACTGGAACAAATGCTATAAAGAAAAAATAGTTGAAATAACAGTTAAAATATTATAAACTATAGTTTAGCAACTAATGATATTAGGAGGAATTATTATGGTTTCAGCTGGTGATTTTAGAAACGGCTTAACAATTGAATTTGAAGGAAATGTATATCAGATTATTGAATTTCAGCACGTTAAACCAGGTAAAGGTGCAGCTTTTGTAAGAACAAAACTTAAAAACATTAAGAATGGCGGTGTTGTGGAAAAGACTTTCAGACCTACTGAAAAGTGTCCACAGGCACATATTGAAAGAAGTGATATGCAGTATTTATATTCAGATGGAGAACTATATCATTTCATGGATGTAGAGACATTTGAACAGATAGCTCTTAGTGAAGATGCTATTGGCGATTCATTAAAATTTGTAAAAGAAAACGAAATGGTAAAGATGTGTTCACATAATGGTGCGGTATTTGCAATTGAGCCACCTTTATTTGTAGAACTTGATATTACAGAGACAGAACCTGGATTTAAAGGAGATACAGCTACAGGCGCAACAAAGCCTGCAGTAGTAGAAACAGGAGCAACAGTTTATGTTCCATTGTTTGTAGAACAGGGTGATAAAATTAAGATAGATACAAGAACAGGAGAATACCTGTCAAGAGTATAATAATATTTTAATTAATTAAAAAAGAGCGGACGCTTTAACGGTTTATAAATCGTGAAGCGTCCGTTTTTTTTAAATGACATTTAATGACAATCAATTAAAGGGAAAAAGTTAGTATTATTAAGAAATATGCAAACGTGCAAAATATGTGTTTTTTTGTCGAAAGCTAAATTTAAAAAAAGTAGTTGCAAATATATATTGGTACTGTTATACTAAACATATAAGTCACATATAATATGTAGCACGCAATATAAAATGTGTGAATAAATAATTTTAAGGAGAAATTTATGGAGTATAAGGAGTTTTTAGATAGCATATCAGAAAAAGTGAAGGAACATTTTGAACAAAAGGGGCTGGATAGAAATGTTGCTGTAAGGAAAATTATTAAGAACAACGATATTGAATTGGATGCACTTACCATTATGGAGAGTAAGAGCAATATTTCCCCAACAATTTATCTTAATAAATACTATGATAAATTTATGCATGGAGAGGAGATTGATAATATAGTGAAAGAGATATATGAGTTATATACCCAACATAATGGTGTACTAGATTTCAAAGTAGAGATGTTTAGAGATTTTTCATATATGAAGGATAAGATAGTATATAAACTTATCAATGCAGAATATAATAAAAAATTATTACAGGATATACCTCATTTTAAAGTATTAGATCTGGCAGTTGTCTTTTATTGTCTTATTAATAATGACTGGTCAGGAAGTGCCACAGCTCTCATACATAATTCTCATATGGATATGTGGGAGGTTACTAAAGAAGATTTATACGAACTGGCCACAGTTAATACACCAAAGATTCTTCCACCTGAGATACGTAGTATGGAAGATATTGTAAGAGATATGATTGTTGATGATATTGAAAAGGATATGGAGGCCAAGGGAATTCTTCGTGATGGATATGAGAGTGAATATGGTTCGTTGGAAGATATAGCAAATATGGTTATGGAAGAAATGGACGAACTAAAGAATGATATATGTATGTTCGTTCTTACAAATCATACCAGATTAAATGGTGCAGCATGCATTTTATATGACAATTTATTATTAGATTTTGCCAATAAGAATAATAGCGATATTTATGTAATACCCAGCTCAGTTCATGAGGTGATTTTAGTTCCTGCAGGAAAATATATTGAATCAGAAGATATCAACAGTATGATAAAGGAAGTAAATAACACAGGTGTAGAAGAAGGAGATATTCTTTCCGATCATGTATACTTTTTTAATCGTGAAACCGGTATATTAGAATAATAATTATATATTAATTTGTAAAAGCATTACTTTTGTGGTTGATAAAAAATTCAGTATAAAATATAATAGAGCATAACGACCATTTATAAATGTGTCAGGCATCTGTAGCTCAGTGGATAGAGCACTGCCCTCCGGAGGCAGGTGCATGGGTTCGACTCCCATCAGATGCGTTAGTAATTGCAGTAACACTACAGCCTGGCAAATACAAAGGAGTTTCGTTATGAAAGAAAGGAAACAAAAGGTTCATAAAGAAAAAGTAAAGATAGAAAAAGTAAAGAGAATAAAGGAAAGCAGAACAGAAGAAGATCTTGACAGAATTAATAGTAAAAGAAAAATTTATTCTGCAATTGCAGCAACGATAGTCATAATTGTTATCCTTGTAGTGGTTATTTCCGGCAATGGTGATAAAAATTCCCAAGAAGAAACAACTAACGTTCAAACAACAACAGCAGATACTACAACTGCTTTTCAAAGCGGTTATGATGGAGATAATGCGTTATCTTCTGATTGCCCGGAGATAACTATACTTGTAGAGAATTACTATAAAGCTATTGTTAACTGTGATGTAGATGAATTAGTAAAATATGTTGATAATATGGAAGATATTGATACAGATAAGTTACAGCTGAATGCATCATATATTGAAGCGTATAAGAATATACAATGTTATACTAAAAACGGACCATATGACAATACATTTGTAGTATATGTATATTATGAGAACAAAATAAAGGATATTGAAACTCTGGCACCCGGAGCTTCAGTTTTATATGTACTTTATGACACAGATACAAAAACATATTGTATTCATAATGGAGTCACGTCTACAGAAATATTGACCTATATAGATGCATTATCATCTGATGAAGATGTGGTTACTTTTAATAAAATGGTAAATGATAAACTTAAAGAAGCCTGTGATTCGGATGAAGAACTGGCGGCACTTTATTCAGCACTTAGTGGCGATTCAGATGATTAGCGTATAGGCAATCAGGAGTATTAATCTGGAGGATGTGATGGGTATATGCTATATAATTGGCGCTGGAGATCTTGCAGAAATGTCTATAAGAAAGAATGCAGATGATTATGTAATAGCAGCGGATGGCGGATATAGATATTTGGACAAACTGTCTCTTGAGGCAGATATGGTTTTGGGAGATTTTGATTCATTAGGATATGTTCCAAAACATAACAACATAATACGCCATAAGGTACAAAAGGATGATACTGATATGATGCTGGCAGTTAATGAAGGCATGAAAAAGGGTTATGCTCAGTTTGTATTATTGGGCGGTATGGGTGGACGTTCTGATCATACTGTTGCTAATTTTCAGGTTCTTTCATATATTGCTAATCATGGAGGAAGAGGATATCTTGTAAATAATAATATAGTAGTTACTATTATCAAAAATTCAATAATAAATTTTGATGAATATTTTACAGGAACAATATCTGTATTCTGCTATGGAGATAAAGCATCAAAAGTTAATATACGCGGATTCAGATATGAAGCATATGATGTTACGCTTACTAATGATAATCCAACGGCAGTAAGTAATGAGTTTGTTGGAAGACCGGGATATGTTTCAGTAGGTGAAGGGAGTGTTCTTGTAATATTTAACATGAAAAGGTTTGACATTGCCAGATTTAAGTAGTATATTGTCAAAGTACGTACAATAAAATTAAATAAACATTCGCTAGGGGAGCCTTTTGGCTGAGAAATTGTTTTATATTGTAAAACATTGACCCTTATTACTTGATTCGGTTAGTACCGACGTAAGGAAGCATAATGAAGAACCCTCTTGCGAATGTAACGTAGGAGGATTTTTTTATGATACCTGAGATATTTGCAACACAACATGAAAATGACTGGGGAGAGGTAGTTTATATACCAACAGCCCTGGGATATGCAACTTTAGTTATTGTAGCGTTATTGCTGGTTGTTCTGGCATTAGTGCTCTTTAAGAAAAAAATCACTTTAAAGCTTACTACAAAACAGTTAGTAGTTGCAGCGGCATGTATGGCACTTGCTTTTGTAACATCTAATTTAAAGGTAATAAGCATGCCGATGGGTGGTTCAGTAACTTTATTTTCAATGATGTTTATTACACTAATTGGTTATTGGTATGGCTTGCCGGCAGGAATTTTTTCTGCCTTAGCATATGGAATTTTGCAACTTATTATTGATCCATATGTATTAAGTCTTCCACAGATGATAATAGATTATCCTCTTGCATTTGGTGCATTAGGATTGTCAGGCGTATTTTCCAAAATGAAAAAAGTAAAAACAATAAATATTGCCGGTAAAACTATATTTACTTTCGGTGGATTACACCTTGGATATTTATTAGCAGTATTTGGAAGATTTGTATTTGCCGTATTGTCAGGAGTTATTTTCTTTGCATACTATGCACCTGAAGGCTGGAATGCATGGTGGTATTCAATCGCTTATAATGGCGCTTACATAGGTGCTGAGGCAATAATAACTCTTATTGTACTTGGATTAAAACCGGTAAATAAGGCAATTAATGTAGTAGGACATATGGCATTAGAGGATTAAATGACCTGTTTTTTCTGCTTTTACTCCCAAGGTTAATGTGATATAATTTTATCGTTAATTATTTGTTACAGTTGAAAGTTTTCATAGAGTGTAAATTATGAGAGATAAAGTTATAAATAAAAAAACATTTACAAAGCAAAGAGCCGGAGAGGAACGTATACGATTAAACAAATATATAAGTGACTGCGGATATTGTTCCAGACGTGAGGCGGATAAAATTATAGAACAAGGCAATGTTATGGTTGACGGGCATGTGGCAGTGCTCGGTGAAAAAATAAATATTCAAAGCACAGTTATTGTTAATGGTGATGTAGTAAGTATTGATGAACAGCTTGAGCTTATAGCATTTAATAAGCCGATTGGCATTGAATGTACTGCTGATTTAGATAATCCTGACAATATAATTGATTATATTAATTATGGCAAGAGGATATATCCCATAGGGAGACTGGATAAAAATTCAGAAGGACTTATGCTTCTTACTAATGATGGTGAGATTGTAAATATGATATTAAAGGCATCTAATTATCATGAAAAGGAATATATAGTTAAAGTCGATAAACCAATTACAAATGAATTTTTGAAACGTATGAGTCAGGGTGTTCCGATACTTGATACAGTAACCAGACCATGTGAAGTTACAAAAGAAGGAAAATATACATTCAGAATAGTTCTTACTCAGGGTTTAAATCGTCAGATACGGCGTATGTGTGAGTATCTGGGATATAATGTTGTGAAGCTTAAGAGAGTAAGAATAATGAATATATGTCTGGGCAAACTTAAAACCGGAACATATAGGGATGTTACCCCGGAGGAATTTGAGAAACTTATAGATTCAAAACATTAATCCGGATTGCAGGAGAAGTCACATGGATAAATCAGAAAG
>JBJEMK010000157.1:0-2020 GCA_051879635.1 Eubacterium sp. | reverse complement strand
AATCCTGCCATACAAGCCAAATTAACTCAACCTGAAAACAGATTGAGTTAATTTAGTAATTTGTTGAATTAAGCAAGACCAAGTCTTTTGAATACTTCATTATAAGCTTCTTCAACATTTCCAAGGTCTCTTCTAAAGCGGTCTTTATCAAGTTTTTCATGTGTGTTAACATCCCAAAGTCTGCATGTATCAGGCGAAATCTCATCTGCCAGAATAATCTGACCATGATATCTTCCAAATTCAATCTTAAAATCTATTAATTCCATGCCGGCCTCAAGAAAATACTTGGAAATAACATCATTAACTTTGAAAGCATATTCTGTTATTTTATTAATTTCTTCTCTGGTTGCAACACCAAGCGCAATTGCAAAGTAATCATTAATAAGTGGATCACCCAACGCATCATCTTTATATGAAAATTCTAAAGTAGGCTCAATGAATTTTGTTCCTTCAGGAACTCCGAGTCTTTTTGAAAAACTGCCTGCTGCTGTATTACGGATGATAACTTCAAGCTTTACTATCTCTACTTTCTTAACTGCAGTTTCCCTGTCACTTAACTCCTCAACAAAATGTGTTGGAACCCCTTCTTTTTCAAGAAGTTTAAATACATGATTTGTCATGCGGTTATTAACCACACCTTTCCCCATTATAGTTCCTTTTTTCTCACCATTGAATGCAGTTGCATCATCTTTATAATCAACAATTAATACGTCCGGATCTGATGTTGTCCATACCTTCTTTGCTTTACCTTCATAAAGTAACTCTAATTTATCCATTTTTTGCCTCCGTTTTTTATCAAACTACGAGTTAGATTATAATACAGCCTAATTATAAAATCAAATACTATTTCAATATATCCTTTAAAATCTTGTTTATAATTCCAGGATTTGCTTTTCCTTTTGTAGCTTTCATAGTCTGTCCTACAAGGAAACCAAGAGCTTTTTCCTTGCCACCTTTATAGTCAGCTACTGATTGTGGATTATCTTCAACAACTTTTTCGATAATATCTCTTAGTTCATCCTCATTATTATCCATCTTTAATCCATTTTCTTCAACGTACTTTTCAGGATCAACATTACTGTCAAACATAACCGCAAATACTTCTTTTGCAACTGTTCTGTTTATTGTATTGTTATCAATAAGCCCTATGAGCTTTGCCAGATTTTCAGGGGAATACTTTACCTCTTCCGGTTCCATTCCTTTTTCATTAAGGATATGCATTGTTTCTACTATAATCCAATTACTTACTTCCTTTGGCTTATTACATATAGACACTGCCTTTTCAAATATATCCGCAAGATGCTTATATAAGGTTATGATGTTCGCATCATATTCAGGAATATTAAACTCCTGTACATATCTTGCCCTTTTTTCGTCTCTGAATTCAGGTTGTCTGCTTTTTACTTCATTTATCCACTCGTCACTTATTATTACAGGAACCAAATCCGGATCCGGAAAATATCTATAATCCTGTGCGTCTTCTTTAGAACGCATAGCATAGGAATATTCCTTTGTATCATCCCATCTTCTGGTTTCCTGAATTACTTTTTCTCCTGCTTCCAGTAAATCAATCTGCCTCTCTCTTTCATTTTCAATGGCACGTGAAATAGCCTTGAAAGAATTAAGATTTTTAGTTTCTGTTCTGGTGCCAAAATCCTTTGAACCAACTTCTCTTACAGAAAGATTAACATCTGCACGCATTGAACCTTCATTCAGTTTACAGTCTGAAGCTCCAAGATATTGTATAATCAGTCTTAATTTTTCAAGGTATGCAATAACTTCTTGGGCAGAGCGCATATCAGGTTCTGAAACTATTTCTATTAAAGGTACACCTGAACGGTTAAAGTCTACTAATGAGCAGTCATCCCAGTCATCATGAATAAGCTTGCCTGCATCTTCCTCCATATGAATTTCATGAATACCAATTACCTTTTTACCTTCCTCAGTTTCTATCTCAATTCCGCCATCTCTGCATATCGGAAGGTATAACTGAGATATCTGATAATTCTGAGGATTATCC
>JBJEMK010000156.1:0-7789 GCA_051879635.1 Eubacterium sp. | reverse complement strand
TACTTTATCAATCCTTGACTGCACTATAGCTCCGGCGCACATCTGACATGGTTCCAATGTAACGTACATTTCACATCCATCCAGTCGCCAGTCGCCTATTTTCTTAGCTGCTTTTCTTATTGCTATCAGCTCTGCATGAGATAACGTATTAGCGTCTGCATTACGCCTGTTATAACCTCTTGCAATTACTTTATCATTATACACAATTACGCATCCAATCGGTACATCCCCTATTGCAAACGCTTTTTCTGCCTGAGCAATAGCCATCTTCATAAATCTTTCTTCCCGCGTCATATAAATCAGGTATTAATTACCTGCTCCTTTTGTTCATTCTTTATATAATCTTTTATTATTTCAATAACCGAACTTTTAGTGTCCTGATTATCAATTAGTGATATTCTTTTATTATCATCCATTTTGTAAATAGTGCTGTATTCTCTAAATGTTGACATTTCCATACTGGCTCCATCCCACTGAGCAAAAAATGCATATCCTTTATTACCTGATATATAAACTCCTGCCATATCATCTACAGATAATCCCGAAGCGCATATATTAGCTGCATCAAGTGTAGTCTTAAACTTACAGTTTGAACTTGTAGGGATAATTGTACCTACATTTACTCCACAGATATCATTATCTTTTCTGGTATATAAATATACTTTTAGTTTTTCAGCACTAATCTCTTTTGGTGTCTTCAGACTTATTGTTATCTTTAATTTGCCTTCTCTGACATCTATCCTGACAAAGCCGACATTTCTGTCTTTCTTTCCTCTTGTGTAAAAATAAATATACGTTATATCACTTCTATACTCCGTCATTATCATCACCCCTTCTTAACATTTTATGCAAGGGGTGCCCATTGTATGACAATTATTCCCAATCAATATAAGAATCTATAACATTCCATACTTCCTGGTTTTCCATTCCCAATTTCCAATAAGCTGCTCCTGCAACCTCATATCTGCTAATAAGCTTCATTTTTTCCTCAATTGAATCGGTCTCTTCTAACCAGATTTTATAAACAGAATTATCTTTTTCATAAGTGACATAATACTGCCCCAATTCTTTATCCCACTTAGGTGTTGCCCCCTGTGATTTATAGGCCTCCTTTGCCACATCCATCGATACAGCCTGGCTTGATAATGCATAATTACCATTAGCAGCATCCTGAATTATTGTATCACCATCCTGAGCATATTCTTCCGGTGCTTCCTTCCATACTCTGGTATAAAATGGAATTGCCATAATAACTTTAGAAGCATCTCCTACTTCATTAATAGTCTTTTCCAGAGCCTCCTCTACAAACGGAAGTGATGCCACAGACCCTGCCTCTTGACTATTAGAATTATGTTCGTCGTAACACATTACTATAACATAATCTGCAAGCTCACCCTGTTCAGTTCTATTATAATATTCAGAATAATCCGTAGGTATATAATTATCAATAGACAGCACTATTTCGTTCTTCTGGCATTCAACAGACAATTCACGTAAAAACTGAAGGTAATTATCCTTATTATCATATGATATACATTCAAAATCAACATTAATGCCATCTATACTTTTATCAACAACTTCATTAATAAGATTCTTAATCAGTTTTTTCCTTGTGCTTGTCTTGGCCAGCACTGAAGAAACATAATAGTTTCCATTACTATCATAAGAAAAATCATTAATTAGTGCCCAAACTTCTACATTCATATTATGGCACTTTGTCACATATTCTTCTGATGCATATGACGTCAATCCGCCTTTCGCATTTTTAAGAGAAAACCATGTTGGTGATATAACGTTCACATCTTTGGCCTGTGATATTGCAAAAGACAGTGTATCATTTCCTGCAACGCCGCTAACCTGATGCCAAGCCATGCTTATCATATAATCCTTCCTCATACTATTGCGCTCAGGTTCCTCGAAATCTCTGGAAATCTCATCAGTAACCATAGCTGATAAAGTACTGTTCTTAGCATATCCTATAATACCGTCATCTGTCATTACCTTAGACCACTTAGAACCAATATCTATTGAAAACAGTTTTTCTCCTTCTTTATATTCGGCAACAATATCACTTGTCTTGCTGTCACTCTCTCTTATATATCCTTCATCCGTTGAAAATCTATACTCTACTTCACCCCACTGATTAGTAATACATACTCTGGCAGGATTAGAATATGACTTATATTCCATATTAGTAAATTCCTGTACATAATCAATGGCAACATATAAACAACCATCTTTAATAAAACTTATATTATAATTAAAGTTTTTTTTCTCATCATTAGCTGTATAAACCGATGTACCAATGCTATGTGACACTGTTCCTTCAGAATTGGTGTATAAAAGTAATCCTTCATTAGCATCATAATAAAGCTTGTAGTTTAATTCACTATAAATAAAATCATAATTAAGATATATTATATCATCAACTATAATTGCCTGATATTCTGAAATCCCATCCTGCATAACTATAGCTGCATGCTCCTCATCATTAACATTAAAATATTCATTAAGATTTGCCCATTCGCTGCTTGAGCCATCTCCAAAAAAACCAGTGCTTATCATCCACCATCCGATAATTCCAATGAAAAATAAAGCAACCAGAACCGGTATTAATTTTTTCACGAAAGTATACCTCCATCAACCAGATTTACTGGCTCAATTGTAACATATATAGATGACATTATCTACTATGGTATCCAAAAATTCTACACAATATTACATTAATATAAATTCTGTTATATTGCAGGCGCCTGTCAATATATGAGCATTTGGGGAACTCTCCATGTAAATTATGTGATACTGTATAAAATCGGCCAAGCATATTTCGTGATATATACCATATTATGAATTATCAGTTCAAGGATACTGAAGCATTCCCTTGCATTACCATTATACACATATTGTATATAATATGCAACATATATTTTAAATTTAATTTTAACTATTTTATATTTTGGGATATTTTAATAAATTTTTTATTTTATAATTCCACATTTTGTTACAAGTAATACCTATATATTTCTTTACATATATCTTGGATTTGGATATAATATAAATGTAAAGAACTTTTTATATAGTTAATTATCATAATTATCTTTTTTGAACGTAAAGACTAATTATCGATATATAAACAGTATGAAATGAGGTGATTTTATGAAGATTGAAAAAATCAATGACAACCAGATACGTTGTACTTTGTTTAGATCAGATTTAATTTCACGTCAGATTAAAATCAGCGAACTCGCTTCCAATACCGGAAAAGCACGGGAATTATTTCGTGATATGATGAAACAGGCGCAGGAAGATTTTGGGTTCGAAGCTGAAGATATGCCTCTTATGATAGAAGCAATGCCAGGTTCATCAGATGGGCTGGTATTAATTATTACAAGGGTTGATGATCCTGCAGAGCTTGATAATAAGTTTGCTAATTTTTCAAACAACATTGATTTTGATGCTGCAGACATGATGGATATGGAAGATATAGAGGAACTTACTTCTGAGATAGATAATCTAACAGGCATTATGCCTCAGCCGGGAGTTTCCGAGCCGGTTTACAGATTTTCAAATCTGCGTGATGTAATTAAAGCTGCTCATGCTCTTAACAGGAATTTTACCGGAAAGAATTCTCTATACAAAACCCAGCATGGTGATTATTATATTCTTATACATGACGGAGGCAGTGAGGGGTACTCCTTAGCACTCTTGTGTGATATTTTATCTGAATTTGGTTCACTTGAAAGTGTACTTATTGATGAATCTTATTTTATTGAACATTGTGACTGTCTGATATATGATAATGCACTACAAACATTATCTGCAATTTAATATGTATAGTAAATCACAATAATTTTTATTATAGGTAAGAACAAAGTGTCGCTTGCGACACTTCGCGCGCGAGCGGTTGCGTTAGCATAACTTCCTCTCCGCGAGCTGCGCATCCTTAGCGGAGCGTTTTATATCATAGGTAAGTTCAAAGAACTTTCCTATGATATAAATAAGCCTGACTTAATGTCAGGCTTATTTTATCAATTATATTCTAGCATCTTCCTTTATACATAAGAATCGATGAGGCAACTGCAACATTAAGTGATTCTACCTGACCTGACATCGGTATGCTGATTGTATCGTCTGCTCTGGATACAATCATATCGCTCACTCCATTCGATTCATTTCCCACAACAAATCCAACTCCAGTTTTATTATATTTTGGTTTTTCATAACTAATATTTCCGTCAATTGTAGAAGCATACACTTTTAATCCTTCTGCCTGAAGTTTGTCAATTACAGATAAAAGGCTGTCTGTTACGATATATGGCATTCTATAAACAGAACCCATAGTTGAACGTATTGTCTTTGGATTAAATAAGTCTACTGAGTCATCGCTTATAATTACACCTGCTATTCCGGCTCCTTCTGCAGTTCTTACAATAGTACCCAGGTTGCCCGGATCCTGAACCCTGTCAATCAGCAGAAAATTTTTTCTGAGATTATTAATTCTGAAAACTTCCTTTGCTTTTGCAGAAGTAAGTTCAGAAGTTACCATCATTGTCTGCTTATGTTCATAAATCATTTCATCAAGGTTATAATGTTTCTTTGCAACAAGTGCCAGAATTCCCTGTGGAGATACTGTATCTGTTACTTTTTTATATACCTTTTCTGCAACAATCTGTACCTTCGGATTATTAATGTCTATTACATCTTTGTTTTTAGCTATATATGCTTCAGAAACAAATATTTTTTTAACCAGCTCTTTAGGAGCCTCCTTAACCATTTTCAATCCTTCTACTACATATGTATCTGCCAGCTCTCTGGCTTTCGCACTCTCCTGTAACTGTACTATTGACTTAATCTGATCGTTATTATTTGATGTAATTATCATGCCTATCACCTTTCACTTTAAAATTTTAACTAATGCCTGTTCTACTTATTGAATACTTTTCTTAAGTTTGCATTGTTGCCTAATATAATAAGAATTTCTCCCTCTTCAAACGCCTTATCTATATCAAAATCTACTGTTATCTTTCTATCTTTTCTGATAGCAATAAGGTTGAATCCATACTTATTTCTAAGGTCAAGTTCCATAAGATTCTTGCCTATCCATGATGCAGGAACTGCTTTCTCAACTATGCTGAACTCTTCTGATAAATCTGCAATATCAAGAAAATTCCCCTCGATAAGATTACGTCCGACTTTATGTCCTGTTTCCTTCTCAGGAAATACTATCTCATCGGCTCCTACTTTCTTTAAAACTTCACCCTGAATGTCACTTTGTGCTTTACAGATTACATATGGTACTCCTACTTCCTTACATGTAACCACCGCCATAATAGTTGCTTCGAGATTTTCTCCAATAGCTATAACCGCAACATCCACATTACTGATACCAAGCTGTCTTATTACATCAGGCTCCATTACGTCTGCTCTTATTGCCATCGTAACTTTGTCTGCAATCTCATTAATTTTTTCCTGTGAAGCATCTATAACTATTACATTTCCTCCTCTTGAGGCAAAAGCTTCAGCTACACTTCTTCCAAATCTTCCAAGCCCGAATACTGCCAATTCTCTAAAAGCCATAATTCCTCCTCGCATTAATCGCCATTATCCTACAATAATTTTCTTCTCCGGCAAATCCCTCATATTATTCATCTGTGATTTTCTTATACTAAATGCCATAACCATTGATATTGGACCTATTCGCCCTATATACATAAGAGCAATTATAATCAGCTTCCCTGCAAATGATAAACTCGTTGTATAGCCCATACTGAGCCCCACTGTTCCAATCGCAGAAGTTGCCTCAAAAATAATACACCTCATTGATGCATCTTCGGTTATTGATAAAACCATAATTGCAATAAATAAAGAAGCCATACTTATAATCGTTACTGCAAGACCTGTCTTTATATTTTCAATATTTATCTTTCTTCTATAGACTTCTGTATCCTTTTTTCCTATAACGACACCACGAATTGTAAGTAATATCATAGCAAATGTAGTAGTCTTTATACCACCTGCAGTTCCCATTGGGGAACCACCTATAAACATCAGAAGACATATTATCATTACTGAAGCGTTTCTGAAATTTTCCTGTGGCAATGTGAGGAAGCCTGCAGTTCTTGTAGTCACAGACTCAAATAAAGAACACATAATCTTTTGCCATAATGGGAGATTACCAATAGTATCCGTATTAGTATATTCAAAAATAAATATAACCAATGTTCCACCCAAAATCAATAATAAAGTCATTGTAATTGCTACTTTCGAGTGCAATTTAAGGCTTTTTAATATACCTATAAGTGAAAACTTTTTATTTTTCCAATTTTTAAAAGAATCTATTAAATCCCACCATACAATAAAGCCAATACCTCCTGAAATTATAAGCATCATCGTGACAATATTTATGAATGGGTCCGCATAATAATTTCCAAAGCTGTTCTCACCTATAATATCAATACCTGCATTACAAAATGCTGATACTGAATGAAATACAGAATACCATATGCTCGTCTTTATATTATAATCTTGAATAAATCTTATAAAATATAATATTGCACCTGTTGTCTCTACAAAAATTGTTCCCTTGAGCACACGCTTTATGAATATTACCATTCCTTTAGCTGAATCAAGACTGTAAGATTCCTGAATCATCAGTCTGTTTCTTAAAGAAATACGTCTGCCTATTATTATCAGCAGCCCCATAGTAATACATACTACTCCAAGTCCTCCTATCTGTATAAGTATAAGTATCACTATCTTTCCAAACAGACTCCAATATGAACATGTTGGAAGTACGACAAGACCAGTCACACATGTTGCTGTAGTAGCAGTAAACAAAGAATCAATAAATGATGTCGCCTCTCCGTTTGCTGAAGATATGGGAAGCATTAGTAATAACGTACCCATCAGTATTACAATCATAAATCCATATATAATACTCTGCAATGTATTAAATTGTAATTTTTTCTTATTAATGTTATCCATAACTTTCTATTTATAGCTTTAATGACCTCTTGTCAACCTTTTTTACGTTTTCTTTTCCAAATTTTGTCTCAAGTAAAGCAATAGTTGTTTCATCGCCATCAATTCTTTGTTCATTTGGCAATAATTTCTTTGCTTTCTCTTTTTTTAAGTAAACTCCGACTACATCTCTTCCAGGCGCGTTTTTTATAATCTCATACAATTCCTCTTCATGAGCATTATAGTCCTCCATATCCATACACTGAATCCATATCAATGATGCCACACTACTAAACTGTTGAATATTCTGACACAAGATTTTTGCAGTACCATCTGCCTCTATGGAAGCCTCACCAATAATAAATATCTTGTTGTCTTCTGTTACAATATTTCTATACCTCTCATATTCACGTGGAAAAATTATAACTTCTATTGTTCCAACCAAATCTTCAATAGTTATAAATGCCATTGGTTTGCCCGTTTTTGTTATTTTGGTACTTAGCGAAGTAATAATTCCACCTACTATAACTCTTTGATGATCTTTTACCCGTGCTTCGGTTTCTTCATCAGAAATAAAATCCGTAGTCTTATTAGTTATGTTTTCTTCCCATTTACCTTTTACAGCTTCCAAAGGATGTCCGCTCACGTATATTCCAAGCACTTCCTTTTCAAACTCCAACAACTGGTCTTTATTATATTCTCCAACAGGAGGAAGGGTAATATCATAACTATTTTTGCTTTCTTCATCCATCATATCAAAAAGGCTCATCTGCCAATCCATTGTTTTCTTTCTTCCATCATGGACAGCATCTACAACCTGAACATATAT
>JBJEMK010000155.1:0-2038 GCA_051879635.1 Eubacterium sp. | reverse complement strand
TAATATCAAAAAGGCTCATCTGCCCATCCATTGTTTTCTTTCTTCCATCATGGACAGCATCTACAACCTGAACATATATCTGCATAAACTGCTTTCTGGTTCCTCCCAGAGAGTCCGTAGCGCCTGCCTTAATAAAATTTTCAAGCGTACGTTTATTTACTTCCTTGTTAGAAAGTCTTTCAACAAAATCTGACAGGCTTTTAAACTTCCCATTTTTATTTCGCTCTGCAACAATATTATCAATAACTGATGGGCCTACACTTTTTATAGCCGAAAGTCCATATCTTATACAATTACCACTTACTGAAAAGGAGCCTTCACTTTCATTAATATCCGGCGGAAGAATTTCTATACCCATATTTCTACATGTTAAAATATATTCTGATATTTTATCTGTACGGTCCATTACCGATGTCATCAGTGCCGCCATAAATTCAACCGGATAATAACATTTTAAATATGCAGTCTGATATGAAACTACTGCATATGCAGCCGCATGTGACTTATTAAATGCATATTTTGCAAAATCAGTCATTTCATCATATATCTTATTAGCAATATGTTCACTAATACCATTGTTAATACACCCGGGCACACCTTCGTTTTCGTTGCCATATACAAAATTATGGCGCTCTTTTTCCATTACAGATGCTTTTTTCTTAGACATAGCTCTTCTTACCAAATCGCTTCGTCCTAATGTGTAGCCCGCAAGATCACGCACAATCTGCATTACCTGTTCCTGATATACTATACATCCATATGTTGGCTTTAATATATGCTCCAGCTGAGGGCACTCATATGTAATCTTGTCAGGATTATTCTTGCCTTCAAGATACTTTGGTATAAAATCCATAGGTCCCGGACGATATAACGAAATACCTGCAATAATATCTTCCAGACTATCAGGCTCGAGCTCTTTCATGAAGCTCTTCATTCCTGCACTTTCCAGCTGAAATATTCCTTCTGTTGCACCTGATCCTATAAGTTCAAGAACTTTTTTATCATTATAATCTATATCATGAAGGTTGATATTAATATTATGATTCTTTTGAGCCATCTTAACTGCATTCTGAATAACTGTAAGAGTGCGCAGGCCAAGAAAATCCATTTTTAACAGTCCCAGTTCCTCAAGTGTTGTCATAATAAACTGTGTTGTAATTGAGCCATCACTTCCTCTGGATAATGGAACAAATTCATCAACTGCTTTCTGACAGATGACGACACCTGCCGCATGCATGCCGGACTGTCTTGGCAGCCCTTCAAGTCTTTTGGACATGTCGATAAGATATTTGACCTGACTGTCACTTTCATATAGATTCCTAAGCTCTGTATTCTGCGCCAATGCCTTATCAATCGTAATTTTAAGGTCTTTAGGTATCATCTTGGCTATAGCATCAACCTGTGCGTATGGCATATCCAGTACTCTGCCCACATCTCGTATAACCACACGAGCCGCCAAAGTCCCAAATGTAACAATCTGGGCAACTTTATCGCTTCCATACTTATCATTCACATATTGTATAACTTCCTGTCTTCTCTCGAAGCAAAAATCAATATCAATATCCGGCATAGTAACACGTTCAGGATTAAGAAAACGTTCAAACAAAAGATTATATCTGATTGGGTCAATATCGGTTATTTCAAGACAGTAAGAAACTATGCTTCCCGCAGCAGAGCCACGACCCGGTCCTACGGCAATGTCGTTAGACTTAGCGTAATGTATGAAATCCCATACAATCAGGAAATAATCTACAAAGCCCATTGAATTTATGGTCTCAAGTTCATACTCCAGACGTTTTATTAACTCCGGCGTAACCTCTTTATATCTTTTCTTAATACCTTCTTCACACAAATGTCTAAGATATTCATATGCCTCATATCCTTCTGGAACATCATAACGTGGAAGTTTCTGAACACCAAATTCTATCTCAACATTACATCTGTCTGCAATCTTTTGAGTATTCTCAATTGCCTGCACGGCATATGGAAATAGTTCCTGCATTTCTTCAGGAGACTTAAGATAATACTGTCCCCCCTC
>JBJEMK010000154.1:0-7835 GCA_051879635.1 Eubacterium sp. | reverse complement strand
AAATGAATCGCCGGTATTTTTTCCGGGACGTGCAATTATATGATCTACATCAGTTCCGGGTATGTAAATCCATGAAAATAAATCACTATTAATTTTATGATATTTTTTATAGTCAAATGGATTTTTAGCAAGAGTTGTTTCTTCTGTTACAGACTCAGATGTCTCAGTTGCAGTGGAACTGTGAGTAAGTGATTCAGTAATGCTGCCTGTATTGTCCGGTCTGCTTCCCATGTAAAGAAAAATTATCATGCCTATGATAACAGCAATGGATAAAATCAAAGATATTATCCAAAACACTGTGTTAGATTTCTTTTTCATTATAAATCTCCTTTATATGTGGATTTAATTATATAATTAAATCAATATGCTGTCAATTTTGCAAAGAACATTGATTACTTAAAAAGATGTCCAATAGGCAGATATGATGGAATGCCATTTTTATATTTTAATTGGATTTCACCCTGAATCAAAGGAAGCATATAATTAATAAATTCATCAGTCACATCATTTCCATCATGTGATATCCATTCTAAAGGTACTGACTTGGCATAGTTTGCAATATCCTTAATAGCCGAACAGCTATAATTTACAGAATACGGGGTGTCTGATTCACGGTTAATAGTGATCATACATTCCGTAAAGCCTTCCAGAGCATATTTGACAGCGGCCTTTCCTGCATCAAATGATTCATTTAAATCAGTCAATGATGACATATGTGCTGCACATCTTTGAAGAATATTTATCTCTACACTACGGGCTTTAATACCAAGTTCATTCTTGACCATATATTCAAGACATTTGCCTGCACCACTTAATTGCTTGTGACCAAACTTATCCTCCGTTGCAGTTCCTGCAGCAATATATACTCCGTCTTTATCGCGTATTCCTTCTGAAACAGCAACGACAACATTGCCGACTTTGTTTACCATATCTTTTACATCTCTGATAAAAGAATCTTTATCAAAAGCAGTTTCCGGAAGGTAAATAAGATGAGGAATACGGCTGTATTCATTTCTTGCAAGTGCTGCTGCAGCCGTCAGCCATCCGGCATCTCTTCCCATTATCTCAACAATTGTTACACTTTTAATATCATATATTGAAATATCATGAGCAATTTCTAACATAGAAGAAGCAATATATTTTGCAGCTGAGCCATATCCCGGAGTGTGGTCGGTTGCATATAAATCATTATCAATAGTTTTTGGAATACCAATAACTAAAACAGAACTGCCAATACTTTTTGCATATTCACCAAGCTTCATTACCGTATCCATAGAATCATTTCCACCAATATAGAAAAATGCTCCGATATTTAACTTATTAAATATATCAAATATTTTCTCATATGGAGTGGAATCTTCACTATATGGAGGTAGCTTAAATCGACATGACCCCAGATACATGGCCGGGGAGACTTTAAGAGTATCAATAAAATCGGGAACAGTGGCAATCTGTTCAGACAAGTCCATAATATTATTGTTAAGTATTCCTGTGATTCCATTTATTGAACCATATACTTTTTCAAATTTATCACTTGTCAAAACTTCCGATATTATGCCTGCCAGACTGGCATTAATGGCACATGTAGGGCCGCCGGATTGCGCTACTATACAATTTTTGTTCATGTTAAAATCCTCTTTCAAATAAATATAGCATCTGCTATCTGTTGTAGATGCTATAAAATTATAATACATATTAAGTTTAATTTCTACTATTTATAATGCTTTTATAATGCCATTGACAAAAAATGTTACTGTTGTTAAAATTACTATGATTAAAATTAATATTGATATAAAATATTGCTCCAGATTTGGATGAGGAGGAAATTCGGTGAAAGTCCGGTACAACTGCCATTACTGTGATAAGGGTATGACCCTTTAAGTCAGAATATCCGCATATTTTATGGTGTCAAACACTTTTGGGTAAAGGAAGAGTGCAGCCGTTTATATTTATAGTCTTGCATTCAGTTTGGGTGTTTGGCTGTTATTTGTAATTGTTGCGCTTTTTTACACATTGTAAAAAGGCGTTTTTTGTTGCAGGGAGAAGTTCAATGGAAAATCAAAAAATAACAAGAGAAGAATGTTTAAATCTAATAAGGCAGAAGTATAAAGAAGAGAATAAGATGCCTAAAAAATCGGATTTTTCTGAATATGAAGTTTCTATGATAAAGTCTTTTTATGGGCCATGGCCCAGAGCTCTTGAAGCTGCAGGAGTTAAGGCAGCAAGAACGACTGATAGAAAAGAAATAAACAGGCAAAAGCATATAAGGGCCAAAAGAAGAAAAAGAGAACAACTTAAAAATTAACTATTATAAAAATATTAATAAATTTTAGGAGGAAGTAATGAGTAATTACCGTAAACAAAAAATATTTTTGAAGAAAATGAGTTCTATGTTTATTGCATTTGTGATGATAATAAATTGCATTTGCACACAATTCTGTATGACAGTAAAGGCAGAAGAATATACAGGATATGTTTACTTTACAGTAGAAAAAATAACTCTGGGACAGGGTCTGGTTGTAGAACCTGTTAAGGTTGGGTTTTATAAGGATGACACTCTGGCAGATATAACAGAAAGAGTACTCGGTAAAATGAGTACTTATGAGGGAGATATATCATCTTATTATATTGAAAGTATCATTGACGGAGGAGAACCGGATGGATGGACAAAACAGGATATACCATCCGCAATACTTGAGGCAGCAGGTGGTGTTGAAAATATTACAGACCGTGCTGAAAGTACAAAACTGGGAGCATTTGATTACTATTCAACATCAGGATGGATGTTTTCATTAAATAATGAAGGAATTTTGGCAGGAGCCGGAAGCTATACATATGATGAAGGTGACTACACCTATGACAATGGGGATGTAATCCGTCTTCAATTTTCTGTATATGGATATGGACAGGATACAAATATATATAGTTCATCATGGGGATATGGTGACCCATTATGTAATTTTGCGGACAAAGATGAATTAATAAAAGAAATGGCTGATTATGATGGAGATAAGTCATCATCAGAATATAAAAATGCTAAGAATGTTCTTCAAGACTGGGATGCGAATGCTGAGGAAGTAAAGGCTGCAGCAGGGCAACTTAAAGATGAAGAGTACAGTCAGCAAGTTGATGTAAAAATCAATATGAATGCCATTTCTACTACAATGAAACTTACTGACAGCAATGGAAATGAAATAGATATTGATGAACCGGAAAACAAGTCATATTCATTAAAACTTACACCGGGACATTATATCGTTTCAGGAATTGGTACAGATGGGACGACGGTAAACGGAACAATAGGAATAGATGTTACAGATGAAGAGAATCAGAACTTTACAATATGGACGGTAACAGCATACTGTTCTACGTCAGGATGGGCGTATGGTACAGACTATACTTTTAATGATTTATGTATAAAATCTAATGAAGGAGTCCAAAGAACTGATATAACACTTGGAACACATACAACTAATGCTTCATATAAGACCTTTCTCGCCCTAAATGGAGATACATATGGGTTCTGGTTTACACCGGTCAATGACAGAGCAAATGATTATGCTGTGACATATCAGACAGGAACAGTTACAAGTAATGCAAATAAGTCAATATCAGCAGCTAATAAATATACTTTATCAGTTACAATACCATATGAAGATGAAAACGAAGATGGTATTAATGATTATGAGCTAGAGGTAGGTACATTAAATTTATACTATATATATTCATATAATGATTATCAAACAGTGGAAAAACTGGATTCTTATAATGAAAATAATTCATATGGATATGATGTTGAAATATATACATATAATATTGCAAAAAATGTAAGTTATTTTTACAGGGTTTCTAATCCATATAATAGTGATGCTGTAACATATGGTAATTATGTATCAGTTACTGCAGATAGTGAAGTTGATGTCACAAAGAGCGAAATGTATGTAGATGTTGCGGAAGGTGAAACAGATTATGATAAGGATACAGTTATTGATGATTTATCAGTAAACAGCTATGATGTTGCAGACATATATCTTAACATTAACGAAAAAGGATATTTATCATTAGATGAGGGAGATACATATACATTATATCCTCTTAGAAACTGGTTGGCTATTGAAGGAATATCAAATGCAAAAGTGATTGAACCGGATTTTCACTATACAGTGCTTGATTTAGAAGGAAATGTATCTGATGATATTATACAAATCAGTGAAAATGTTTCTAATACTACTTCGAAGCACAGTGCCCGGATTCAGGCCGTAGGAGAAGGTACGGCAGTTGTTCTGGTAACATATGATGCAATGACAAATGCCCAGGGCATGAATGCGACTAATCCTTCAAGCTCTGATAGAACATTTTTCTCTGCTATATGGCCGGAAAATACAGGAGTTTTTGTGGTAACGGTAGGAAGTGACTCAGAATTGGATGTGGAATTTCCTATTAACGAAGGGAAAAATCAGACTACAACAAAGTTATCAGGCAATGCTATTGATGCAGAACATGATGTATTATATTATGTTGGAGCAAACGGAGCGGATTATACTTTTGAAGCGGAAGAAAAATCGGTTGTAGAAATAGCACGCTTTAATATAGAAGAAGAAAAATATACAGGATTTACTTCGGACGGAGTTAAATATAATAATGATGGAACGATTACGATAACCGGCTTAACAGAGGGAAACAATATTGTAAAAGTAAGCAAAAATAATCAGGTTACATATCAGATTATCAGGGCAAAGCAGACGGAATATACCATTACATATTCGGACAGCGAGGGTAATGAATTAGAAGCCGATGAAGTAAAGGCAGGAGATAATGTTACAATTGTATTTAATAAAATATACCACCCTGCCAATAAGTTATCAGGATATTATAATAATACGGCAAGAATACAATATAAGAGCCAAGATGAAAGTAATGTTTACGGAACATCAAACCAGTATCTGTTTGCAGCTACATCAGCTGCTCAGACAGTATCATTTACTATTCCAAAATATTGGGATGAAGATTCATATAATCTTACGGATGGAGTAATAGTAACAGGAGGATATGGTGCAGCATTTGGTGCACATCGTTTCGTAACATATGAAGGAGGCAAGCCGGCAAACTTTACAGCAACAGCTAATGTTTCATATTTTTGTAATCTTCCTGATATAAATATACAGCTTGCAGACACAGAGTTTATTGAAGGAAATATATTGATTAAATGTGTTGATGATGGAAGCTATATAGATGATTATAATATTAATATTACAGATAGTTCCGGCAATCAGGTATATGTAAATGAAGAAGGATATTTCTCAGCATTACCTGGAGTATATAATTATGAAATATATTCATCAGGATATATGTATAAAGAAGGAACATTTAGTATAGATGAGTCTACAAGTAAAGTCACAAAAGTTTTAAAAGTCACCAGAGCATCAGAAGGTGCATGGGATGGACTTAGCATAGAAGAACCTGAACAGCTGGATGGAGTATATCAGATAGAAAACGGAAACCAGCTGGCATGGTTTGCAGACTATGTTAATTCATCAACATATACAACAAAACAAAATGATGTAGATGCAATATTGATAAATGACATTGACCTTGCAGGTTATCCATGGAGTATGATTGGCACTCAGTCATCATACTGTTACAGCGGCATTTTCGATGGAAATAAAAAGACAATAAGTAATTTATTCATACCGGCTTCAACCGGAAGCATATTTGGATTATTCAAATATGTGAAAGGAACGGCAGATAAAACAGCAGAAATAAAGAATGTTTCTATAGATGGAGAAATTAAACTTACGAATGCTGCATATACTGCAGGTTCTCTTGTGGGATATGCAAGCTCTTATACAACTATCAGTAATTGTACAAGTAATGTGGATATTCTGGCAGATACGTCAGCAACTAATGCCTCAATAGGCGGAATTGTCGGATATACATATGGAACAAAAGCAGTTACAACAAAAGTCGAAAGTTGTATAAATAACGGTAATATAAGCGTAACAAAGACAGGTGTTAATGCGTTAAATTATGTTGGAGGAATTATAGGGCAGGCATTAGGTGGAAGTGAGATATCAAAGTGTATAAACAATGGTAGTATAAGTGGGGATGCAACATATACCGGTGGTATTGCAGGTTATCAAACTTCAACATCATCAGGCGTTTCGCTAATATATGAGTGTGCGAATACAGGAAGTATTTATGGAGGTATATATTCCGGTGGAATAGTAGGATATGCGTATAAGAATGGTTCTTCCGCTTTAGATATATACATATCAGACTGCTATAATACAGGAAATATAACTGCTGATACATACTCGGCGGGAATTTTAGGATATGTAAGGGGATACTCAGCTGAAAAAGCAGTTGATATATCGAACTGTTATACTAGTGGAAATATAAGTGCTGTTTCTGATTCAGAAACGGCTAATACAATAATAGCATATGCATATAATGATTATTATAATATCTCTAATGTATATTATGAAGAAAACAGCTGTGATGCACAGGAACTTCAGGGAGTATTGAAGACAGAGACCGAATTAAAGGTAACAACGCTAGGGAGCGAAGATATACTGACACTTTTGGGGGATAAGTTTGAAAATGATAAAACCCAGATAAATAATGGATATCCGGTATTAAGCTTCCAAAACGACATTATAGTAGCAGTAAATGCATATGATTACACAGCAGTAGCTGCAGGGCTTGAAAATGCTTCAGATACAGGTGTAATTTTAGAATCGGAAGTAACAGTAGATTATGGAACAGGCGCAGCAGATATTATTGAAAAGGCATTTGAAGAAGCGGGAATAACCATCGAAGGGGTTTCCTCAGGATATGTAAATTCAATCAATGGACTATCTGCCGATGATGGAGGAGGATATTCAGGCTGGTGTTTCAATTATAATAATGATGATTATGATAACTGGGGTATTTCTTATATAACACCGGATAATGGTGATGTATTAAGGTTTGATTATGGAATTAATGCTGACTGCACAACAGACAAAATCGGAAACGGATGGTATGGCCTTCCTATTGTTACAGAGTTTGAACTTGCAGGACAAACAGTTGTAATGAGCAAAGACACTACATATGATGAGACATGGAATCCGGTTACTACATACTATATTAACGATGAAGAAACCTCATATGAAGGTACGCAGGAAAATCCATTTGTATTCAATATAGATGTACCATATGGAACAGATGTCTCTGCAATGGAAGCAGAATTTACAACATCACTGAATGAACATTATCAAATTATCAGTGGTATTGAGGAGACTGATGATTATTCTGAAAGTGTTTTATTTTATGTATCATCCTTAGGCGGAAAATATGTATCATATTACAAGGTTATTGTAACTGTCAGAGAGGCTAACGGGTTATCTCAGGACTATCAGAATATATATAAAAATGTATTAAAATATATACATAATACCGTAACAAATCCTACAGTTAGTTCAATTGGAGGTGATTGGGCAGCTTTTGATCTGGCAAAAGGAAATTATGAAGATCAGCAATGGTATAGCAAATACTATGTAAATGTAATTAATTATGTAAAAAACAACGGGTCAGCTAAGTTAAGTACAAGCAAAAGTACGGAAAATTCAAGAGTTATTATCGGACTGACTTCTATTGGTGCGGATGTAACAGATGTAGGAGGATATAATTTATTAACGCCATTATCAGACTTTGATTATGTAAAGAAACAGGGACTAAATGGTGCAATATATGCTCTTATTGCGTTAGATACAAAATCCTATTATATACCAAAAACAGGAGAAGGAGTCACACAGACAACAAGAGACTTACTTATTGATTATATTCTGGATAAA
>JBJEMK010000153.1:0-7896 GCA_051879635.1 Eubacterium sp. | reverse complement strand
ACTACTGATTTGATTCTATCACAAATTCTGTTTCTAAGTTCTTCTATTTCACTTACTTTATCAGTAAACATATCATCTGACATTTCTACCTGTACTGTCAGTTTATCAGTCGAATTGACACGATCAACTATAAGCATATAATGAGGTGCAACACCCTCTAATCCAACTAAAACCGACTCTATCTGGCTTGGAAATACATTAACCCCACGAATAACAAGCATATCATCCGTACGTCCTGTTATTCTTCCCATTCTTATAGTTGTCCTTCCACACTTACATGGTTCATCATACAATGTACATATGTCATGTGTTCTGTATCTAATCATCGGCATACCTGTTTTGGTTAATGTTGTAAATACAAGTTCACCCGGTGTGCCATATGGAAGCTGTTCCTCTGTTACAGGGTCTATGATTTCTGCAATAATATGGTCTTCATTTATATGCATACCATTCTTTTCAAGGCATTCAAATGCAACACCAGGACCTGCAATTTCTGTAAGACCATAAATATCACACGCATCAAAATCCAGCAAACTTTCAAGATGCTGTCGCATTTCTTCTGTCCATGGTTCTGCTCCAAAACATCCTGATTTAATCTTTAACTCTTCAGGCTTAATGCCCATCTCCTTAATTGTTTCGCCAAGATATATAGCATATGAAGGGGTACAACAAAGCATTGTTGCTCCTAATTCCTTCATCATCATAATCTGCCTCTGCGTATTTCCGGAAGACATTGGCACTACCATAGCTCCTATCTGCTGTGCTCCCTGATGCGCTCCAAGACCTCCTGTAAATAATCCATATCCATAAGCTACCTGTATAATATCATCCTTTGTTCCGCCAGCTGCAGTTAATGCTCTGGCAACCATTTCTGTCCATATATCAACATCATTTTGTGTATACCCTGACACAATAGGTTTTCCTGTAGTTCCTGATGACCCTTGAATACGTATAATTTCTTCCTTAGGTGCAGTCAATAATCCGAATGGGAATTCATCTCTTAAATCAGTCTTTTCCATAAATGGCAGAAGTTTCAAATCGTCAACACTATTTATATCTTCCGGTTTTACTCCCTTCTCATCCATTCTTGCTTTGTAGAGTGGAACATTATTATATTCCAGTTCTACTGTTTTTCTTAATCTTTCACCCTGAAGCTTTCTTATTTCATTACGCTCCATACATTCCATTTTAGGATTGTAAATCCTGTGAATTTTTTCCTGTCTCATATGCATCCCTCCATAAATAAAAATACCTTAATATATCTATAACACTGCAGTTATATATTTCATAATAAACACCAATACATTTTTACAGATAAAACTATACTGCTAAATAATATTACTGTCTTACTTTTATGTGTACTTCCCTTAACTGCTGTTCAGTCACTTCATTTGGTGCTCCACACATAAGATCCTGCGCATTTGCATTCATTGGAAATGGTATTACTTCGCGAATATTCTCTTCACCACGAAGCAGCATAATCATTCTATCAACGCCCGGTGCCATTCCCGCATGTGGTGGTGCCCCAAACTGAAATGCATTATATAATGCCCCAAATTTCTGTCTTAGTACCTCTTCATCATATCCTGCAATTTCAAAAGCTTTTACCATTGTCTGCATATCATGATTTCTTACGGCACCTGATGATAATTCCACTCCATTACATACAATATCATATTGATATGCAAGAATATCTAATGGGTCCTTTTCATTCAAAGCTTCAAGTCCGCCTTGTGGCATAGAAAACGGATTGTGAGTAAATCCTATCTTCTTTGTTTCTTTATCTAATTCGTACATTGGGAAATCATTAATGTAGCAAAAACGGAATGCTTTTTTCTCACATATATCCAATCTGTTTCCGAGTTCAGTCCTTATCTCACCTGCATAATAATTTGCTTTCTCCTCATTATCTGCAATAAAGAATATTGTATCCTTTGCAATAAGTCCTGCCTGGTCTATTAATACTTTTTTCATATCATCCGGAATGAATTTATCAATTGGTCCTTTATATGTCATATCTTCATTAACCTCAAGATATCCCAATCCGCCCATTCCTATTGACGTTGCAAATTTGAGGATTTTTTCATGAAATCCCTTTGACATTTCTGCATGTACTTTTATAGCACGTACTGTTTTTCCATGAAAAGGTTTAAATGTACATTTCTGGAAAAATTCAGTCACATCTATTATTCTCAATGGATTGCGTAAATCCGGCTTATCTGTGCCAAATTCAAGCATTGCCTGTTTATAACTGATAATTGGATATGGCGCACTGGTTACTTCATATCCTTCAGGTGCAAACTTTGCAAATGTTTCGGATAGGATTTCTTCTCCAACCTTGAAAACATCTTCCTGCGCTGCAAAACTCATTTCAAAATCGAGCTGATAAAATTCACCCGGAGAACGGTCTGCTCTGGCATCCTCATCTCTAAAGCAAGGTGCTATTTGAAAATACTTATCAAACCCCGATACCATTAAAAGCTGTTTGTATTGCTGTGGTGCCTGTGGAAGTGCATAAAACTTTCCTTTATATTTTCGGGAAGGTACAATATAATCCCTGGCACCCTCAGGTGAAGATGCACACAAAATAGGTGTCTGAATTTCAAGAAATCCCATATCTGTCATTTTTTCACGTAAAAAACTTATAACCTTTGACCGAAAAATCATATTATCCCTGACTTTTCTGTTTCTTAAATCAATATATCGGTATTTGAGTCTTAAGTCTTCTCGTATTTCTTTTGAAGATGCCACTTCAAATGGCAACATCTGATATACTTTCCCAAGCACTGATATTTTATGTGCTTCTAATTCAATTGTTCCTGTTGGAATTTTAGGATTATATGTCTCTTCATCACGCTGCTGTATGAGTCCTTCTACAGATATGCATTCCTCTTTTACAATATCATTAAGCAGTGTAGTATCACGCATAACTACCTGCATTACTCCATACATATCTCTTAAATCAATAAATGATACTCCTCCATGGTCTCGAATATTTTCTACCCATCCTGCAATCTTTATCTCTTTGCCAATATCACTTTCACTTATATTTTGTAATGTTGTGTCTCTGTAAATACTATTTGCCATTTCAATATCTCCTCATATTCTATATTAGAACAACTTGTAGCTTGCTTAGCATTTTTCTATCATAGGGAAGTTCTTTGAGCTTCCTATGATAGAACAAAGTGTCGCAAGCGACACTTCGCGCGCGAGCGGTTGCGTTAGCATAACTTCCTCTCCGCGAGCTGCGCATCCTTAGCGGAGCGTTTTATATCATAGGGAAGTTCTTTGAACTTTCCTATGATATAAAAAAAACTGCACGTCCTAAACTTATGTTCAGGACGAACAGTATTGTCCGCGATACCACCTGATTTATTGCATCTGAACTTTCATCTGCAATCACTCACCGGTTAATATAACCCTGCCACATTACGTCTGGCATTACGTCGCACCTACTAACTACTATAAATAAGTTTTCAGATTGAAGCTGCTAAAGTGTTATTCACACAAATTCACTTTATGGGTTCTCAGCATTCCCACTCTCTGTAAACGATAATTTGTGTTACTTCTCTTCGTCATCGCCTTTAACTATTATGCAAAATTGTAACATATTATACTTTTTTTGTCAATTAGACAATAGCATCATATTATATGATACTATTGTTTATAACACATTTAATATGTTTTGTAGCAAAAGACTGACAACTGCTATAGCTGCCCAGCAGCAAGCTCCCATTATTATAGGTTTCCCACCTGTTTTAACTAATTTTACAACATCTGTATTGAATCCTATCGATGCCATTGCCATTACTATAAAAAACTTACTCAGTTGTTTTAGAAAACTAAATATGGAGTTGAAAATTTCTAATGCTGTACCTGAAAATACTGTAGTTACAATAGTTGTTATAATTGATGCAGCTACAAAATATAATATGAATGTTGGAAATACCGATTTAAGGCTTACTCTATTAGTATCTTTGTCTGACTTTTTCTTTTCTTTCTTTATTCTTAAGAATGCCAGAACCAGTGTTATCGGTATGATTGCAAGTGTTCTCGTAAGTTTAACAATTGTAGCATATTCAAGAACCATTCCATTTGTTCCATGTAATGTGTCCCATGTTGACGCTGCAGCCGTGACTGATGACGTATCATTTATCGCTGTCCCTGCAAATAAACCAAACCCCTCGTTAGTTAAACCAAGCAAGGCTCCCAGTGATGGGAATATAAGCGCCGCTATTATGTTAAATAGGAATATAACTGAAATTGACTGTGCTATCTCTTCATCATCAGCATCTATTACCGGCGCTGTTGCTGCAATAGCCGAGCCACCACATATAGATGAACCTACTCCTACTAATGTTGCGGTTTTATCTGGCACCTTTAGTACTTTCTTCATTACGAAAGCCACTATAAGTGACGTTGCTATTGTAGAAACTATAATAGGAAGTGATGTTGCTCCTACTTTTCCTATTGTTGCAAGATTTAAACCAAACCCCAGCAAAATAACCGCATACTGTAGCACTTTCTTTGATGTATATGTTATTCCTTCCTTATAACAGCTTTTATCTTTTATTATTATTGAAATAATCATTCCTGTAATAATTGCTATAACGGGTGCTCCTATTATTTCCAGACCACTAAATATTTTCACAATAATCCATGAAGGAACTGCTATTGCCAGACTAAGTGCAATGCCTTTCCAATTATGTTTTACGAAATTCATAATTAATCTCCTTCTCATAATAAAATATTATTCCTTGAAAAATATACCATCATACAATTATAATTTAAAATTATTTATATTTATATATCCATAATTATATGTTATAATTATTGTAGTGGCAATATATTAAAACTGCTTTACAGGAGGCTTTATATGATTGATTTCAGAATTGAAACCTTTTTATGTGTGTGCAAATATATGAATTATACAAAGGCTGCAAACGAATTAAACCTAACGCAACCCGGAGTTTCTCAACATATAAAATATCTGGAAAACTATTATGGGACAAAGCTCTTTAAATATAGTAACCGAACTCTTACAATTACAAAGGAAGGCATAGAATTAAAAAATGCCATGCTATCCATTAAGCATGATACACAGCATTTAAAAAAATTATTTTCTATGTCCTCAGTTGACCAGTCTTGCTTCAGTTTCGGTGCAACACTGTCCATTGGAGAATTTTTTCTTTCCAAATATCTGGGAAACTATTTAATTAACAATTCTAATAATTGTATAAACTATACCGTCAATAATACCCATGAATTATTAAAAAAACTGGATGATGGCATTATTGATTTCGCCTTTATTGAAGGAAATTTTACAAAAAAAGATTATGATTTTATTACAATAAAGGAAGAACCTTTTATATGTGTGTCCGGCAATAATACTAACCCACAGATTCAGGTTTTTTCAGATATTCTGAACAGCCATCTGCTGGTACGTGAAGATGGCTCCGGCTCTAAAGAAATACTGGCATCATATTTATCTGAGCATGGGTATACATTGCAGGATTTTAGCATGCAATCTATTGTTAATAGTCCATATATTATAAAACAATTACTTTTAAATAATATAGGTATAAGCTTTATGTATGAAACTGTTGTCGCAGATGAATTAAAATCAGGAAAATTAATAAAACTTAATATACCTGATTTTAATATAATTCATGAATTTAATTTTGTATGGAGAAAAAACAGCATTTTCAAAGAAGAATATATAAAATTCTATAACTCTTTATTAGTTACCTGAACCAAAAACATCAGCGACTTCGCTAATTGCTATGTAAGCATGTGAATCTATTCCACGAACTATGTTTTTCATTTTGCTAATCTGAAATCTATTTAAAACAAAATATATTATGGTCTTCTGTGAGTCAGAATAATATCCTTTTGCTTCTATTATAGTCAGTCCGCTTTCAAAAGTCTCTGATAATTCCATACATATGTCTTCTGCATGTGTAGTTACTATTGTTGCTGACTTTGCCCTGTCAATACCTTCTACAATATAATCTATTGTTTTTAATGCAGCAGCATATGTAACAATAGAATATAAGGGTAATATCCAGCTCTGCATAACAATTCCACAAAATATGTATAATATTACATTATACAGCATTACAAAAGTACCTACTGTTATTCCTATTCGTTTTGCAAAAATTACCGCCATAACTTCTATACCATCAATTGCACCTCCCAATCTTATCGTAAGCCCACTTCCGATTCCCGATATTAGTCCTCCGAATAATGCACAAAGTAACAGGTCTGTACCTGCAAGCGGTGACGCAATACTTACATCAATAGGAAGTATATCAGTTATAAGCCATGCAGAAACTGAATAAACTGCTACTGTATATATTGAATATATAGTAAATACTGCACCTTGCTTTTTTAAACCATATAAAAAAAGTGGAATATTCAAAACAACCAGAAACATTGAAAGTGATAAATAATCGGGTGTTATTTGTGACAATAACATCGATGTTCCTGACAATCCGCTATCGTATAAATTTACAGGTGATAAAAAAAGGGTTACTCCGGCAGCATTTATTATTCCTGCAATTGTGAGCAATAGTACATTCTGCCATTTAAGCTGTTTGATTATGTTCTTTACCATATATATGTCCTCCTTTATATTTATATATAAAAAGCATAGGAACACTACTGAGCTCCTATGCTGATAACTATATACATTATAATTTTTTATATTATATAATATTATTTTTCTATTAACAATATTTTCTAATTATTATATTTTATCTTATCGATTTCTTAACATCCTACTTACATAATATAATGTATTTTAAGAATTGTGGTAAAGCTGTTTAATTATTCCGGTAGTCATCATATCTGCCATTTCCATTGCTTCCTGCTCTATTTCTTCAAAGATTGCAATACTGGCATCATAATCTTTGTTTAAAAAATCAATTGCTTCCTGTTTAGTCATTGCAAGGTGATCATATAGCATCTCCTGCCATTCCTGCTGTGACCAATATGGATTGATACTGCTTAAAAATGCTGCAATTTCATTTGCATTTGAATACCATCTCTGCTCAGCGTCATTGACAGCTGTACTATTTCCTGCTTTTGCTGCATTTACAAGTTCGCCTGCAATAGTTAAGTGCTCTGTAAGAAGCTCTGCAAATTTTGCTGCTATATCCTCACCATAAATAGGTGCAAGAACATTTTCAAAGTCTTTGGCATTACGTAATAACCGATTTGTTACCTGCTCCGTATCCGGCAAGTCATTTATGATACTGAATATGGTCATTCTGGTCCAGTAAACATGTTGCTCCCATAACTGTCTTAACCTGTTTCCAAGGGCTGTCTCCTCTTTTATTATTCCGTCACATATACATTCCTGTTCATTTTGCGCCTGTGGTATACAAATTACCTGCCCAATACGCATATTATATACGCTTATGCCTGGATTGGCGTCCATTATTACCTGTATTGTTGTATTAAAACGTTTTGCAATCCGCCACAAAGAATCTCCTGCCTGAACTTTATATGGATGCATTCCGGGTCTGCATGGATACATAATTATTCTTCCCCCTGATTTTACACAAAAATTTATTATATAATATGATTTTATTCAATTATTGTGATTAACTAATGTTTACATCTTAGAATAATATTATGTTCCATGGGATCCCATAACAGCTTTCCACTACTGATTAATGCTGTTAGCATCCATAAAAAACTTAAACAGATTAAGTATGAATATCCCTTCTTTGTTATAATTAGTCTTCCCATCTTTTACAATGATTACCTTCTTAAATGAATCATTTATATTCAGCAAAACTAACCTTATTACTTACATTGGCACAAATTGTTTTACACCTTTATTTACTTACAAGGTTCTCAAACTATAACGCTTCATTTTAGCGTAAGTAT
>JBJEMK010000152.1:0-8009 GCA_051879635.1 Eubacterium sp. | reverse complement strand
ATTAAATTCCTCTGTTCCTGAATACGATGGATTATCAGCCCGTCTCTTGAGACCTACTTTTACTGCAGATGCAGCTCTGTGATGTCCGTCTGCTATATATATACTGTCAATATCATTAAACTCTGTTCTGATAGTATGTTTGCAGAATGAATCTGATACTTTCCAAACGCGATGTCTGATATTATCATCGGAAATAAAATCATATATCGGTTCTTCACACTTTACTCTGTCTACGATAGCATTAATTGCATCTCTAGAGCGATATGCCAGAAAAATCGGTCCTGTCTGAGCATTGCACACATCTACATGTGTAATTCTGTCTAATTCCTTATCTGCCCTTGTATTCTCATGCTTCTTAATAGTATTATTAAGATAATCATCAACAGATGCACAGGCAACGATGCCTGTCTGTGCCCTGCCATTCATTGTAAGTTCATAAATAAAATAACTTTCGTCCGCATCACACACAAATGTGCCATCACCAATACGCAAATCCAAAAGTTCTCTTGCTTTCTGATAAACTTCAGGTGCATATGTATCAACGTCATCATTAAACTGTGTTTCTGCCCTGTCAATATTTAAAAAAGACAACGGGTGTCCCTCCACAGCTCTTTTTGCCTCTTGTCTGTTATATACATCATATGG
This sequence comes from Eubacterium sp., assembly GCA_051879635.1. Lineage (GTDB taxonomy): Bacteria > Bacillota > Clostridia > Lachnospirales > Lachnospiraceae > JBJEMK01. The sequence goes on along the minus strand of JBJEMK010000152.1, from coordinate 7,364 downwards.
TAATGCTGCTACTTCTGCTGCCACTTCTGCTCTTGGTCTAATACATTTAAATGGTTTTATTTGTGCCATATTTTTTTCCTTTTCACTTTTGTAATTGATTTTATTATAATAAAAATCCTATTCCTTTGCAATATTAATGTCATTCATACATACGTGTTGTTTTATATCATAAGGAAGTTCAAAGAATCTTCCTATGATATAACAAAAGAGACACGGTAATCTATACCATGTCTCTCAATAACACTAACATTATTTAATTATTAATGCCCTCTTACTTTATAACTCTTACTTTGATAACACCTTCGCTTGCTTTTAATTCATCTACAACTTCTGCCGGAATTTCACTGTCAACATCTATTATTGAGTATGCATAGTCGCCTTTACTCTTATCTGACATATCTGAAATATTAATTCCTGCTTTTGATAAAATAGCTGTAAATTTAGAAATCATATTAGGTATATTCTTGTGGCAGATTGTAATTCTTCCTGCCTTTGAGCATACACCCATATCACACTTTGGATAGTTTACCGAATTAATAATATTACCATTTTCAATATAATCAATTACTTCTTTAACTGCCATCATTGCACAATTGTCTTCTGATTCAGCTGTTGAAGCACCAAGATGTGGGAATGCAATAACACCTTCCATATTTGCTGTCTTAGCATTAGGGAAATCTGTTACATATTTTCTAACTTTACCTGATTTTAATGCCGCTTCCATTGCATCATCATCAACTAACAAATCTCTTGCAAAATTAAGAATGATTACACCATCTTTCATCATTGAAATTGTTTCAGCATTAATCATCTTCTTTGTATCATCAAGTAGTGGAACATGTACTGAAATAAAATCACATTCTCTAAATATCTCTTCGTTAGTTTTTACACGAATGATTTCGCTTGATAAATGCCATGCACCCTGAACTGAAATGTATGGATCGCATCCGTAAACTGTCATACCTAAATCATTACATGCATTTGCAAGTAATCCACCAATTGCCCCAAGACCAATTATACCAATCTTTTTGCCCTGAATTTCTGTTCCTGCAAATTTTGATTTAGCTTTCTCCATTGTCTTGTTAATATTTTCATCAGTTTTATTTTCATCAACCCACTTATTTCCGCCAATTACATCTCTTGAAGCAAGAAGCATACCGCAAAGTGCAAGTTCCTTCACGCCATTAGCATTTGCACCGGGTGTATTAAAAACTACTATACCTTTTTCGGCACATTTCTCAAGTGGAATATTATTAACACCTGCACCAGCTCTTGCAACAGCCAGAAGAGTGTCAGGAAGGTCTAAGTCATGCATTGCTGCACTTCTTACAAGAACAGCCTGGGAATCGTTAATGTCATCAACCTTTTCATAGTTATCTGTAAATAAATCCAAGCCTACTGAAGCTATTGGATTTAAACAATTGTACTTAATCATATCTTACCTCTTTCCCTCCAAACATTGGATAATTATGCATTTTCTTTTTCAAATTTTTCCATAAATTCTACTAATTTTTCAACACCTTCAATTGGCATTGCATTATAAATGCTGGCTCTCATGCCACCAACAGTTCTATGTCCTTTAAGATTTTCAAAGCCTGCTGCTTTAGCTTCCTTAACAAATTTTGCATCAAGTTCTTCATTACCTGTTACAAAAGGAACATTCATAAGTGAACGATCTTCTTTTCTTACCGTACCCTTAAATAACTTACTCTGATCAAGGAAATTATAAAGAATTGCTGCTTTCTTTTCATTATATTCCTTCATTGCCTGCAGCCCGCCCTTTTTCTTGAGCCACTTGAACACTTTGCCACAAATATAAATACCGTAAGCAGGAGGTGTGTTATAAAGTGATTTGTTATCTGCATGAACCTTATATTGAAGCATAGTTGGAACTTTTGAATCAACTTCTTCAGGAATAAGGTCTTCTCTTATAATAACAATTACAACACCTGCAGGTCCTATATTCTTTTGTACGCCACCATAAATAACGCCATACTTTGTTACATCTACCGGTTCTGACAAGAAACATGATGAAACATCAGCCACTAATGTTTTTCCTTTTGTATTTGGAAGTGTTTTGTATTTTGTTCCGTAAATAGTGTTATTTTCACAGATATACACATAGTCTGCATCTTCACTTATTGGAAGATCCGAACAATCCGGTATGTAAGAAAATGTTTCATCGGCTGATGAGGCAACTGCATTAGCTTTTCCGTATTTCTGAGCTTCTGCATATGCTTTCTTTGCCCACTGGCCGGTAATAATATAATCAGCTACACCATTTTTCATAAGATTCATAGGAATCATGGCAAACTGCTGTGATGCACCACCTTGTAAAAATAAAACCTTGTAATTATCAGGAATGTTCATAAGATCTCTTAAATCCTGCTCTGCCGTTTCTATAATCTCCTGATAAGCCTTCGATCTGTGGCTCATTTCCATAACAGACATGCCTGTTCCATTGTAATCAAGCATCTCGTCTGCTGCCTCTTTTAATACTTCTTCCGGTAATACAGCCGGACCTGCTGAAAAGTTATAAACTCTACTCATTTTTTCCTCCTTGAGTATTTATGTTTTATTTTATTTTTATTCCAAAAAGATTGACAATATTTTAACCAACACATTTTAATATTTTAATATTTTAATATTAAAGCGTATGATAGTCAACTAATATTATGAAATAAATCCTCTTGTTTCCAAATCTTCTTCACTAAAAGCTTCACTTATTGAACCATTCGGTTCTACCATCGGAAATACTTTTTCATCACAGTCAATCTGACAGTCTACAACAACAGGTTTTCCCAGTCTTACTGCTTTTTCAAGAGTTGGTTTTAATTCTTCAGATTTTGTAACTCTAAATCCTTCTGCTCCCATTGCCTCTGCCAATTTAACATAATCAACTTTGTCATTTAAAATTGTATTCGAATATCTCTTTCCATAGAACAAAGTCTGCCATTGTCTTACCATACCAAGAACATGATTATTAATTACAACCTGTACTATCGGAATATTATAACGTGCTGCGGTTGCTATTTCGTTCATATTCATTCTAAAACAGCCATCCCCTGCAATGTTAATAACAATCTTATCAGGATTTCCAACTTTACTTCCTATGCATGCGCCCAGACCATATCCCATTGTGCCAAGTCCGCCCGATGTTATAAACTGTCTGGTTCTGCTATATTTGTAAAACTGAGCAGCCCACATCTGATGTTGTCCAACCTCTGTTGTAATTATTGCATCTCCTTTAGTTATTTCATATAATGCTTCAACCACCTCCGGGCCTGTCAGCCGGGAATGATCATATGTAAGTGGATATTGTTCTTTCATGTCCATAACATGACATATCCAGCCCTTTCGCTCAACCTTATTTAACCTTGCATTAAGTTGTTTAAGAACTTCCTTTACATCGCCAATTATACTCGCTGTTGTCTTTATATTCTTGTTAATTTCTGCAGGGTCAACATCTATATGAAGTATTCTGGCATTTTTAGCAAATGTCTTTGTGTTACCGGTAACTCTGTCGCTAAAACGGCAGCCGATAGCAATCAGAAGATCACATTCCGTTACGGCAAAATTAGATGCTTTTGTTCCATGCATACCTATCATTCCCGTGTACCGCTTATCTGTACCGTCAAATGCACCTTTGCCCATAAGTGAATCGCATACAGGCGCATCAATTTTATCAGCAAATTCTTTGAGTTCTGCTGATGCTCCGGAGATTACTGCACCTCCACCTACATATATCATAGGTTTCTTTGCTTTAGTTAATAATTCAACAGCAACATCTATTGCTTCTTTGGTAATTTTATCTGTTACTCTTTCTATTTTTTTAGGTTCTACAGGCACATATTCTGTAGTAGCGGCTGTAACATCCTTAGTAATGTCTACCAGAACAGGCCCCGGCCTTCCTGTCTGAGCAATTTCAAATGCGCGCCTTATTGTGCCAGCCAGATCTTTAATTTCTTTTACTATAAAATTGTGTTTTGTAATAGGCATTGAAACGCCTACTATATCTATTTCCTGAAAAGTATCTTTTCCAAGCCCGGACTTTGCAACATTTGCAGTAAATGCCACGAGTGGAACAGAATCCATATAAGCAGTTGCAATACCAGTCACAAGATTAGTAGCCCCCGGTCCTGATGTCGCCATACAAACTCCAACCTTGCCGGTTGAACGTGCATATCCATCTGCCGCATGTGCTGCTCCCTGCTCATGTGATGTTAATATATGTTTTATTTCACTTGAATGTTTGTATAAAGCATCATATACATTAAGTATTGTACCTCCCGGATATCCAAAAACTGTATCAACGCCTTGTTCTTTCAAACATTCAATAAGTATTTCTGAACCTGTTAACTGCATCTTAACTCTCCTATTTATTTATTTCCAATATGGCTCCACGATTTCCCGAAGTAACCATTGACGCATATCTTGCCAGATATCCGGTTGTTACTTTAGGCTGTCTTGGCTGCCACTTTTGTCTTCTTGCTTCCATTTCTTCATCTGTAATATCAAGATTAAGTGTATTCTCAGGAATATTAATCTTAATAATATCTCCTTCTTCTACAAGTGCTATAGGTCCTCCTACTGCTGCTTCCGGAGAAACGTGTCCGATAGATGCACCACGTGATGCACCTGAAAAACGTCCGTCAGTAATAAGTGCCACTGAAGAACCAAGTCCCATTCCTGCAATAGCAGATGTAGGATTAAGCATTTCACGCATTCCCGGACCTCCTTTAGGTCCCTCATATCTGATAACTACTACATCACCTGCAACAATTTTCCCACCTTTAATAGCAGCAATTGCATCTTCTTCGCAATCAAATACTCTTGCAGGGCCTTCATGAACCATCATTTCAGAAACAACTGCAGAGCGCTTAACAACGCCTCCATCCGGTGCAAGATTTCCTGTAAGCACAGCAAGACCACCTGTTTTGCTGTATGGATTTTCAACCGGTCTGATAACTTCCTCATTCTTATTAACTGCATTGGCAATATTTTCACCTATAGTTTTTCCTGTTACAGTAATACAGTCTGTATTAAGAAGCCCCAGTTTCTGAACTTCATGCATTACCGCATATACCCCGCCTGCTTCATTCAAATCCTCCATATATGTTGGACCGGCAGGTGCCAGATGGCAAAGATTTGGAGTTTTTTCACTAATTTCATTTGCAAATGTAATATCAAAATCAAAGCCAATTTCATGTGCAATTGCAGGCAGATGAAGCATACTATTTGTTGAACATCCAAGTGCCATATCAATTGTTAATGCATTTAGCATTGATTCTTTTGTCATAATATCTCTTGGTCTAATATTTTTTCTATATAAATCCATTACAGCCATGCCAGCATGCTTTGCAAGTTTTATTCTTTCTGAATAAACTGCCGGAATGGTACCATTTCCCGGCAACCCCATTCCTAGTGCTTCTGTAAGACAATTCATTGAATTTGCCGTATACATTCCTGAACATGAACCACATGTCGGACATACTTTCTCTTCAAATTCCCTTACGTCTTCTTCTGTCATTGTTCCTGCTGAATATGAACCTACTGCTTCAAACATACTAGAAAGGCTTCTCTTTTGCCCTTTAACATGGCCGGCAAGCATTGGCCCGCCAGAAACAAATACTGTTGGAACATTTACTCTTGCTGCTGCCATTAATAAGCCCGGAACATTTTTATCACAGTTTGGAACCATTACAAGTGCATCAAACTGATGTGCAATCGCCATACATTCTGTAGAATCTGCAATAAGATCTCTTGTAACAAGAGAATATTTCATTCCCAGATGTCCCATTGCAATACCATCACAAACAGCTATTGCAGGGAATACAACCGGTACACCACCTGCCTCGGCAACACCCATTTTTACTGCATTAACTATTTTATCTAAATTCATATGACCCGGTACTATCTCATTATAGGAGCTGACAATACCAACCATAGGCTTTTTCATTTCTTCCTCTGTAAATCCTAAAGCATTAAATAAACTCCTGTGAGGCGCCTGCTGCATTCCACTTTTTACTGCATCACTCTTCATAATTTATTCTCCTTTTATTATACAAAAATATATATTTAAACTACAATCTCTCAACGATCGCATCGCCCATTTCTTTACAACCTACCTGTATACAGCCTTCAGACATAATATCAACTGTTCTTATTCCATCTTCCAGCACTTTTTTTACAGCTGCTTCTACAGCATTTGCTTCTTTATCAAGATCAAAAGAATATCTCAGCATCATTGCCGCTGACAGAATGGTTGCAATTGGATTTGCTTTGTTCATTCCTGCTATATCAGGAGCCGCACCATGGCTTGGTTCGTATAACCCCAGTTTTCCTTCACCAAGACTGGCGCTCGAAAGCATTCCTATTGAACCTGTAATCATACTTGCTTCGTCTGATAAAATATCACCAAACATATTCTCAGTAACTACAACATCAAACTGTGCAGGATTTTTCACTAACTGCATAGCACAGTTATCAACAAGCATATGCGTAAGTGTTACTTCCGGATAATCCTTTGACACCTCTGTAACAATTTTATCCCACAGTCTGGAAGAATCTAAGACATTTGATTTATCAACACTAATAACCTTTTTATTACGCTTCATTGCAATTTCAAAAGCTTTAATTGCAATTCTCCTTATTTCATTTTCATTATATGTAAGTGTATCTGTTGCCGTCAACACGCCATTTATTTCTTCTGTCTTTCTTTCACCAAAATAAAGTCCGCCTGTAAGTTCCCTTACAATAATCATATCAAAACCTGCATCTGCAACTTCTTCTTTGAGCGGACATGCGCCTTTTAATTCATTATATAAATAAGCCGGTCTTAGATTGGCAAACAATCCCAATCCTTTTCTAATAGCCAAAAGCCCTGCTTCTGGTCTTAGATTTGGTGGCAGTTCATACCAGCTGTCCTTACCGACGACACCACCAACAGCTCCCAAAAGTACCGCATCACTTTTCTTTGCTTTTTCTAGAGCTTCGTCTGATAGTGGTACACCACAGGCATCAATTGACACACCACCCATTAGCACTTCCTCGTAGTTAAATATGTGTCCGTATTTTTTACCTACAGCATCAAGAACTTTTTTTGCTTCTGAGACAATTTCTGGTCCTATTCCATCTCCCGGAATGACTGCCACATTAAAATTCATAGCTATTTCCTCTTTCCTATAGTTTATTTGTATATAAATTCTCGCCAATATATGACAAAAACGTAAATTTGTGCACATTAAATTATAGTTTACAACATTTCGTTCTATTTTTCAACCAAATATACTTATTTTAAAATATAAAAATGTAGCTTTACAATTGATGTGACACTGCAGATGTATACAAAAAGCGATTGAATC
>JBJEMK010000151.1:0-8078 GCA_051879635.1 Eubacterium sp. | reverse complement strand
GCAGCAGAATTGTTTTGTAATGAATATGATGAAGGGGCTAAAGCATTTTCGATAGAAGACGATAATATTACCCAGGTTGTGAAAAACGAAGAAATGCTTGTATTTGCATATCCCGTGCAATATAGTACTGTGCCGAAAATACTGCGTGATTTTATAATCGAAAATAAAGAACTCTGGGAGAGGAAGAAGGTTTTTGTTATTGCTACAATGGGTTTGTTTAGCGGTGATGGAACAGGAATTCTTGGGAGACTTTTACAGAAATATGGGGCAGAAATACTAGGTGGATTGCATTTGAAAATGCCGGATAGCATAGGCGATGAAAAAGTGTTGAAGCGTCCACCGGAAAAGAACAAGGAGATTGTGAAGAAAGCGGAGCAGAAGATTAAGAATGCAGTTCAACTTATGCAGGCAGGGAAACCAACCCAAGAGGGAATTGGTATATTATTTCGCATGGCTGGTTTCTTTGGACAAAGATTGTATTTTTGGCATAAGACAAAGAAATATTCAGATAAGTTGCGTGTGGATGAGGAAAAGTGTATAGGTTGTGGTAAGTGTGAGAGATTATGTCCTATGAATAATATAAAGGTTGTTGATAAGAAAGTGGTGCAGAATAACCAGTGTACTATGTGTTATAGGTGCATTAATAATTGTCCGAAGCAAGCTATGACGTTGCTTGGGAAAAATGTTGTGGAGCAGAGTGTGATAGAGAAATATCTATGATGAGGAGAGCGTAAATGGTACTGCTAGTGGTGGATACACAGAAATTGATAACAAATCATGATTTGTATAATTTTAATGTGTTTGAAAATGCTGTAAAAACGTTAATTGCAGCAGCCAGAGAGAATAATGTTGAAGTTATTTATGTAAGACACGATGATGGTGTCGGTGCGGAATTGACAAAGGGAATACATGGTTTTGAGATATATGAAGGTTTTTGTCCGCAGCCGGGTGAAAAGATTTTCGATAAGACAGTAAATAGTTCTTTTAAGGTGACTGGTTTGTTGGAATACTTGAGGGAGAAGAATGTCCAGACGGTAGCTGTTGTTGGATTGCAGACAGATTACTGTATTGATGCAACAATCAAGTGTGGATTTGAACATGGTTTTAAAATGATTGTTCCTGAGAATGCGAATTCCACATTTGATAATGCTTTTATGACGGGAGAGCAAAGTTATAAGTATTATAACGATTTTATGTGGAAGGGCAGATATGCGGAATGTATTTCTGTGGAGGAAACGATTGAGAGGATGAAGGGGTAAGTTCAGAATGGAAGATGTTATAAGAAACTATTTTCAATGCTGGCTGGATAAAGATATTAATGCTGTAAAGGAGATTTTTAGCGATGATATTATTTACAGCGAGTGTTATGGTCCGGTGTATAAAGGCATCGGACAGATAATCAGATGGTTTGAGGATTGGAACCGGAAAGGTACTGTTTTGCAGTGGGATATAAAGCGTATGCTTGTTTCCGGGAATACTGTTGTGGTGGAATGGTATTTTAAGTGTGACTACGAGGGCAATGTGGATGGTTTTGACGGAGTTACCATTGCAGAGTTTGATGCGGATATGAAGATTTGTGATTTGAAGGAGTTTCAGTCGAAGGCAGAGCATTATTATCCGTATGGGGAATAAGCTATAAAGACTTGATTATTGGAAAATGCTTTGTGAGATAAATATAATAAGTATATAAATATTTATATTGATAAAAACAGAATAAAATAATTGAGAAATCAGGTTGAATTAGGTATAATAGCATTATGGGATTTTAGGCTCAAATGAGGTGAAATAAAATGAAAAATGCAGAAAATGCTTTAAAATGGGAAGAACTAAATTTAGATTACGAAGGTGAAAATAAGTATGCTTCTTTTTTCTCTTCAACGGGTAATTTACATACATATCCAGCAAAAGCTGTTCCTGAAATGGTTAGTGATTTAATAAAAAAGGTTATGTCAATTAAATCAATAAAAACTGTATTAGACCCTTTTGTGGGAAGTGGAACAACTGCATTGGAGTCAAAATATTTAGGATTGGACTTTTGGGGATCAGATTTGAATCCTCTTGCTGTTTTATTGTCTAAAACTAAAGCATTAACGATAGATAATACTAATTATACAAAAAAGAGATTAAGTGATTTTGTTCAACAGGTAAAAAAAGAGTACCCTGATGCACGATTAATACCAGTTTGTACATTTAACAGTATTGATTATTGGTTTAAAGAAGAAAATATTCGCGAATTAAACTTCTTAAAATATAAAATAGGTCAATTTATTAATAAAGCTAATAAGGTTAACCGGGAAATGTATGCTCTAATATTGTTAACCGCATTTAGCTCTACAATACGAAGAGTTTCATTAACTAGGAATGGTGAATTTAAATTATACAGAATGTCGCCTAGTGACATAGAGAGATTTTCTATTAGTGCGATTGATGAATTTGAAGATGCAGTAACTCATTTGTTAGATATGTTGGTTGTGGCGAATGATAGTTATAAAAAAGAGACCAGAAGTACAATTTGTTTACAAAATGCTAAGTCATTGAACTATTTGAAAAATAAGAGTATAGATTTAGTAATTACTTCACCGCCATATGGTGATTCGAAAACGACAGTTGCATATGGTGAATTTTCAAAGCTTTCTCTCCAGTGGATGGAAGATTTATTGAAAAAGCATGTTGGAATCGAAGTGGCAGATTGTAATTGCGATGAACAATTATTAGGAGGAAGAAAATCTGAATGGAGCTTGCAAGATGAAAAAGATTTTTATAAATCAAATGAAGTTGCAAGCTTAGAAGCACAAATGCAGTCCAGAATTCAGGAAAAGAAGAATGAATTAGCAAGAGCTAAAGAAGTGCTGGAAGAAATGAGGGGATGCATTAACAACAATCAGTTTGTATCAACAGATTTATTACATAAAAATGAAATCCTTTATCAATTAATTTCTGAAAGAGTTAGATTGGATATTTACAGAAAGATTAAGAATTCTAAGGCGAGATTAAAAGATAAAGAAACAAAAAAACTGGCAAAGAAAAATGCAGGTGAATATATGAAGCAGATGGAAAATATATATTCATCTAAATATGTAATACGCCAGGCACACTTAGAAGAAAAATTGGATAGAGTAACAGAAACTCTTGAAAGAAATGAAAAGTCTATCCAAAAACGAAAAGAGGATGTATTAGTCTTTTTAAAGGACTTATATAAGGTGGTATTAGAGACAGATAGAGTGATGAAAAAAGGTGGCTTTCAGGTTTGGATAGTAGGTCATAGAACTGTAATGGGAAAGATTACTATCAACATGGAAGGAATATTAAAAGATTGGTTTTTGAACAGGGGGTATGAGTGTGAAGCTTCCCTTAGTAGAAAGTATTCTTTTAAGAGAATGCCACATCATATCAATTCGACCATCGAACGTTGTGAAGAAGTAAATACAATGATGAATGAATATATATTGGTGGTTAGGAAAAAATAGAGAGGAGAAGTTGAAAAGTGCAGAGGAGTGAAAAGATGAATTTAACAGCATCTGCAAGATTAATCATGCAGCTAGGTGAGCAGCTTATTGAAGATGAGTTGGTTGCCCTTTTGGAGTTGATTAAGAATGCATATGATGCGGATGCTAATAATGTAGATGTAGTTATTGACACAGATACTGTCACTCCTTATGGAAAGGGTCGTATAGAGATTAAAGATGATGGTAATGGGATGATTCCGAGCATTGTGAGAAATTCTTTCCTGAGGTTATCGACAAGTTTTAAAGAGGAAGAGAAGAGTTCTATTTATTATCATAGAAGGGTTTTGGGTAAGAAAGGTATAGGACGTCTTTCGTTTCAGAGATTAGGAAATTATATAACTGTAGAAACGGTGCCGAATATAGAGAGATTTGAAGAAACAGATTTACTTAAAGAGGAAGATGTAGAATTTATAAAAGAGTACAGTAAAATTAATATCGATATAGATTGGTCTGAATTTCCAATTGATATGGATTTTTCAGATATTATGGCTACAGTAAAATATGAAAAGGACGTTGTGGCATCATATGGTACAAAAATTGTAATCAAGGGAATTAAAAATCTTAACTTCTGGGATATGGACAAGAAGAAAGAGGAAAAATTAAAAAATGAGTTATTGAATATGATGGATCCTTTTCAGAAGAATTTAAATCTTAAAAAGAGTGAAAGATTTAATGTATTGTTAAAGATTAATGACGTTCCATATTCGGTAGAGCCTATAGATGAGAGCCTGTTGGATGAATTGTATGATTCGAAAGTATCTTTTGATTTTAAAGATTGGAAATTACGCGTTAGAATTGAGCGCCCATTAAAATATGTTATGCAACGACGGAATGCTCTTGTAAAAAAAATGGAAGATGCTGGCTTTGAGATATTATATGAAGCAGACTATGAAAAGGATTATGAGGAACATTTAGTTGATTTTAGTGATTTGAATAAAGTTTCGATTGATTATCCCAAAATAGATTTTACAATAGAAAGAACAACTTTCTTGAGTGAAGAATTATTATCCAAGCTTGAAGAAAAAAAAGAAAAGGGGATAATAACTGAAGAAGAGTATACAAAAGCTATATTAGATCAATATGCATATCCAGGAAATTTTAAAGGGATAATTTATGCTAGGGATAAGTCAAATAAAGAAGAGTTAGATATTATTTTACAAAAGGAGGGGTTAGTAAAAGCAAAGTTAAATACGTTAAAAGATATCAATAAAGCATGGTCTTCTATGCAGGGTGTTTATGTATATAGAAATGGTTTTAGAGTATTGCCTTATGGAAGAAAGGATTGGATTGGTTTTACTGAAAAGAGTCAGACTGCTGCCGCAAATATTTATAAAGAGCATACAGTTATAGGATATTTTAAAATCGATGGATTTACAAGCGAAAAACTTGAAGAACAGACAAATAGACAAGGTTTTATACAAGACGAATATGGAAAAAATTTCTTTATGTTAGTACAAGATTTCCTGCTCAATATTATCTTTGAAAGTGATACTAAGTTTAGGGAAGGTTTTACTAAGATAAGAGAAAAAAATGACAGATTTGTAACTGATAATGGGAAGGTTGAATTTAAAAAAGAAGCAGGTTTTGAGGATGAAAAAAACGAGAGGATGCAAGATGTAAAGGACCAAATAGAAGATTTAAAGATTGCAATCTCAAATAGGACTATGGCTACTGATATGTCACAAAAGGTAATTGAGAATTTACAAGATAAAATATTACAGTACGAGGCAGTAGAACAAAAAGCCATAGATGAAAAAAAACAAGAAATATATTTAAAGTCGCAACAAATTGAAGAAATAAAAGAAATTGTTCCATTGTTGGGTTTAGGCATAATTGCAGAATCGTTGACGCATGAAATGAATAGAATTGAGCAAAATATTGAAGATTGTGCAAGGGATACTATAAAGTATAAAAATGATACTGATAAAATTGTAAAAAATCAGAGGAACATAATTACTCAGACTAATTTTTTGAAAATACAGTTAGCACACATGGAATCAACATACAGACGTAATCTGGAAAAGCAAGAGGAAATATTATTAAAGGATTTTCTGGTAGATATGTATGTAGATGAAGATAGTCCAATGTCTCGAAAAGCACGTCGAGATGGCGTGGATGTTTTGATTGAAGGGGAAAATATATCTATTAAGGCTAATAAGGGAATTTTAACTACCATTTTTGATAATATATTTCTTAATTCGCTGTATTGGGTGCAATATTCACAGCAAAAAAGGTACATTAAATTTGTTGTGAAACAAAGTGGAACTGTCGAATGTTTTGATTCCGGGTGTGGAGTACATCCAGAGATAGAAGACAAACTATTTGAGCCATTTCGCTTTATGAAAGAGAATGGAAGAGGGTTAGGATTGTTCATTGTACAGGAATTGACTGAGAATATGAGTGGTAGGGTTTGGCTCTCTGATGAAAGAAGAGAAGGAAGAAGGTACAAATTTGTATTTGATCTGAGCGAAAGGATGGTATAGCATTGCAAGACTTAATACAAATGTTAAATGAATATGAAATAAGAAATATTATTTCAATTGATGACGGATGGGGTATTGCTAGAGAACTTGAAGGGAAAATAGAAAAAGCAGGAAATGACCTAAATATTACAATAAAAGATTTTTGTGATACGTATGGTATAGAAATTGTTGCAGAGGAAGAAGAGGCTTATAAGGAGTATAGCTATACTCCGGTAAAAGAAGCCGAGAACGTTAAGTCATTAATTCCTCAAACATTTTTTTTGATATGTGAAACTCTACAGATTGATATCGATGCTTCATTAAAAATATTAAAGAGCATATTGTGTCAATTGGAGGGAATGTTCAATATATATACAGGGGTTAAGTTTGAGAGTTCTTATCAGACATTGGAAGGAAACACTTTGTATATTTTGGATAAAGATATGGGTGCAAATCGTGAAAATGAATTTCTGGATTATATAGTAAATATAATAGAGGAAAGAAAGGCATATAGCGATCTTGTGATAGTTTATTCTAATGAAGTTGCCGGATTATTAGAACATGATAAGAAAGTTGATTATCTTAAGATAAACAATAAAGGAAATGATTTGGAAATTTTATATCAATTCTGGCCACTTTCAAAGATTACGGATGAGATGCAACTTCTAATTGGAATAAAAGAGATGGTTTCAAAATCAATGTATGGAAAAGCATTGAGTAAGATGATAGAAATGAAAAGAATTTCTGTAGAAAAGGCTTTTGTAGATTTACTTCATATTAATATTGATAATCTGGATGATATGATTATTGATGCATACATCGAAGGGGGGAAAATTACAGAAAGCTATGAATTGCTAATAGATTCTCTTATTAAGAAGAATGTATTAGAGCAAATATTATCTACAAATGTTTTGGATTATGAGAAAGGTCTTTTGCGATATAGTGCCAAGCGTTCAAAAGATATTTTGGACGAGAAGGGCATATCATCGAAGAAAAAATATGAAAATTTACGGTTTGAATCAAACAAAAAGAAGTTGTTAAATTCTGGAACTCTTTTGTTCAATGTTGCGGATTACAGCGTAAATAAAAAGTATAGTAATCCATCAATGGGCGATATTTATGTGTTTACAGAAGCAAGGAGTAAGCAGAGATATGCAGGAATGCTTATTTCTCAGGAATGTAGTACAATGATTCGCATGGATAAGTATCCAAGCGATATAAAAAGAAAAGCGGACGAGTTGTTATTGTTGCTATTTGATATTGTTGAAATTAAAGAAGAAAGCATAAGTGACTATATTCAAAAACTAGATGATTGTATTTGGCCTATAAAAATTAATGAAAAAATATGCTTGTTGAAAAATACAAAAAGAAGTATGTATATTAACCCAGATATCTTAGACCTATGTGGTTTAAATGTATCGGGAAAGGCCAGGGTACAATTCGAAGAGGAAAGTTTGGAATATAAAAGTGTTTATTCAAGAGAATACTATAAGGATTTCAAGCAAACCATAGAGAAAAAAATTAAGAATACGATTTCTCAAGTTACACAGACAAGAGGAATAGAGACCTCAGAAGATGCAGTTAATAACATGATAATATCCTTGGCATATGGAGTGGAATTTAAAGAAGATTTTGAATTGCAGAGAATATGTAAAATTGATGAAAAACAAACCTTACATATTATACATGAGTATTTAAATGGCATAGCCAAAATTGGCTTAAATGTTTATCCAAATTTACAAGACGCATAAGGAAAATTGGTAAGAGGTAAAGAATTTCCCCTCTCACTTGTTATGAGAGGGGAGGAACATTAAAACACTTCCAAACTATCCTCCGCATCCACCCATGCCTGCATCTCGCCATCCAGCGCAAGTCGGGCATATTCCAGCGGATTATCAATCGCCAGAGCATTCAGACACCTCTGGGAATTAGGAGTAGTTCGTATCCCGGATTCTGCCTGATTGCAATCAATCCTGAGAATGTAGCCGTCGTAGTGGTTAATATCGATGCTGTTATGCATCGGGTTATATTCTGCGTGTATCAATTTCATTGTTTTCAGTCCTTTCATTTGAATTGGAGGTAAAAAGCCCATGGGCTTATTTTGGACTTG
>JBJEMK010000150.1:0-8134 GCA_051879635.1 Eubacterium sp. | reverse complement strand
TTATGAGAAACTGAAGTCGGAAGATGCTATCCAAGTACAAACGGAACAGATAGTAGAAAGGCTGGAGTTGCTATGGATAAACAAAGGCAGTATGAAGTATTTGACAGGATTTATGAGGAAGGAATGCGAGAGAAGAAGGTCGAGCGAGATAGGAATAATAGATGAGAATAGGCTTTTTCAATATTAAGGGAACAGGTGCAACCTTGTTCCCTTATTTGTCTGGTTTTAAACAGGAATTAAATATACAAAGTGAACGGTGCAAAGAGAATAAAACAGGTTGATTTTATTCGCCCCGTGGAATATAATGAAATGAGAAAGTTGAGGTAAATAATATGGGATATATGACAGCAAGTCAAGCTGCAAAAAAGTGGAATATTTCTCAACGCAGAGTACAAATATTATGCTCTGAAAATCGGATAAAAGGTACTTTTAAGTTGGGAGAAGCTTGGGCAATTCCAGAGAATGCAGAGAAACCAGAGGATAATAGAAAGGTAAAAAAACAAAATGAAAACAAATCTAAACGCCATTGATTTATTTTGTGGATGTGGTGGTTTATCTTATGGATTTGAAAAGGCAGGCTACAACATTTTACTGGGAATAGATAATGATGCTAAAGCATTAGAAACATTTGAATTAAATCACAAAGGGTCAAAATCAATTTGTGGCGATATAACAGAAATAACATATGAAAAGGATATAAAACCATTAATCGGAAATAAAACAATAGATGTCATTATAGGTGGACCTCCTTGTCAGGGTATGTCGCTTTCAGGACCGAGAAAATTTGATGATCCTAGGAATAAACTTTATTTGACATATATACGTTTAGTGGAAGAAATCAAGCCGAAAGCGTTTGTAATTGAAAATGTTCCGGGGCTTGTAGGATTGTTTGGTGGACAGATAAAAGATAGTATTATTCAGAAATTTACTGATTTGGGCTATGAGATCCAATATAAAATATTATGTGCAGCAGATTATGGGGTGCCGCAAAATAGGAAACGTGTAGTATTTGTGGGAATGAAAAAGGAACATTATGAATATCCAAAAGCTAATCCCAGAACTGTAAGTTGTAGTATGGCATTGTCAGATCTTCCAACATTGGAGGATGAATTAGGCAGTGAGAATGCGCCATATCTCACAGATGCACAGAACGATTATCAGAAATTAATGAGAAAAAATTCAAATGCGGTTAGAAACCATATTGCTGCAAATCATTCTGAAAAAGTAAAAAAAATAATATCTTTGGTTCCGGATGGTGGAAATTATAAGGATTTGCCAGAAGAATATAGAAATAGTAGAAATTTCCATGTTGCTTGGACAAGATTTGCAAGTGATAAACCTGCGCCTACTATTGACACAGGGCATAGGCATCATTTTCACTATAAATATAATCGTGTACCGACGGTTAGAGAGTGTGCAAGGTTACAATCGTTTCCAGACGATTTTATTTTTTTAGGAAATAAAACGCAACAGTTTAGACAAGTGGGAAATGCAGTTCCACCACTTATGGCACAGTGTATTGCAGATCAATTAACAAAAGCATTAGGAGATGAAAATAATGGCTGAATATCAAATACCAGAAGAGTATTATTTTAGATTACATCATGTCAGACCTCGCTTTAAAGGGGATATAGAAAATGTTTTAATATATGTTGCAGAGGAAATTTCAAGGGTAGGTGAGAAAGCAACGGATGATTTTGTTGCTGATTTAAATGCTGCCTTGTTTCGTTATCCGGGAAATGTACATAGGGAATTGAAAACAATAAACAATTGGAGAACAGAGATTTCAGCATTGTTTGGATTTATCCAACATACTGAGACAACAGATAAACCGGGCAGACGAGCAATAGAATTAGCTAATAATCAAGATTTGGTTGAGTGTTTTAAAGTATTTCTATACAATTTCCAATATCCGGGTGCGCATATAAAGCCTAAGGCGGTATTGGAGCAGATAGAGCAAGGTATAAAATTTAAACCGGCACAATATATTTTGCAATTATTAAGATATGCTAATAGAGAAGGTGGAAATTCTATTGGGATAACTAAACCAGAAGCGTGTCACTGTATATTTAATGATTTGCGTGTGACCAGAGATCACGAAGGTGTTGAGAATACCTGGAAGAGGATTTCAGATAATCGAAAGAACAGAATGACTTATGATCAAACAGGCGATGTTGTACGTTATGCAGGTGATATTTTAGATTACATGGAGATTGCAAATCTCTTGAAAACTTATGATAGTAGAACATACTATCTTAATACGTTGGAGGAAGAATCAATTATAAAATTTTGCGAATCCAATGAGTGGTTTGATGGATACGATAATATGATAGAAAATCACCACGGGAGCTTGGAAGATGTGAAAGCTTGTAGTGACGGTTGGTTTGCATATGTTAATAGAGATATGGCGAATACGGATTTTTCAACAGATATTTTGGCATATATTGCAAATGATGAGGAAGAATTGAAGCAGCTAAAAGAAAATGCAAGAAATGCCAAAGATGCAGGATTAGCAGATTTTATTGAAAGAGATGATGTGATTGAAAAGCGTATTGCTACATATTATGATATGCTGACAACAAAAGACATAGGAGACATAGGTGAAAGCCTGGTTCATGGGCATGAATGCATGAGGATTAAATTAGGTGGTCGTGAGGATTTGATTCATTTGATTAAGCGAATACCTACTCAATTTGCCGTTGGATATGATATTAGTTCGGTAGAGTTGGATGAGCGAAAGAGATATATTGAAGTCAAGACGACTATTAGTTCAAAACCATTACATTTTAACAGAATTCATTTGACAAAAAATGAGTGGAACACAGCCAGCAGTACCCATGATAGATATTTTGTATATCGTTTGCTTCTTAGTAAATCGGAGCGAAAATTGTTTTTGTTACAAGATCCGGTAGGACTTTATAAACAAGATAAAATCGATATGATACCTGCGGATGGAGCAGATATAACATTTGATCCTAAGCAAGTGGGACAATTTGAGGAGTTGTTAACATGGAAAAATTAAAAGTAGCATCACTGTTTTGCGGATGTGGCGGAACGGATGTTGGATTGTTGGGTGATTTTGATTTCTTGGGTAAACATTATGAGTCTAATGACATGGAGATAGTTTATGCCAATGATATTGATGATAATGCTTGTAATATTTTTAAAGAAAATTTTGGAATTACGCCTGATAACCGCGATATCAGAGAGGTAAAGTCAGAAGAGATACCAGAGTTTGATATTTTGACAGGTGGTTTTCCGTGTCAGTCTTTTTCTATTATTGCACAGAATCCAAAGCGTCTCGGTGTAAAGGATGAAAGAGGAAAGCTGTTTTTTGAGATGTGCAGGATTTTAAGAGAAAGACAACCTAAATGTTTTATTGCAGAGAATGTAAAGGGTATTCTTACTGCAAATAAAAAAAGTGCATTTCCTTTAATCTTGAAAGAATTTGAAGAAAGTGGGTATGATGTTCAGTACCGTATTTTGAATTCAGCAAATTATGGAGTGCCACAAAAGAGGGAACGTGTGATTATTGTTGGATTTAGAAAAGATTTAAATATAGATTTTTCATTTCCGGATGTGGAGATAGAAGATGAAAATAATTTTGCACCACTTAAAAAGGTCATTGAGAAAAAAGTGGATGAAAAATATTTTTTTAGTGAACGTGCTGTAGCTGGAATGATGAAAAAAAGAGAGAGTATGAACAAGGGAAGGGCACAGGATATTAATAAGCCTTGTAATACGGTGGGGGCGCATTTGGCAAAGGTGTCTTTGAATAGTACAGATCCGGTGCTTATGGAAGGAAAGAGATACCGGAGATTTACACCTAGAGAAGTGGCGAGAATACAGTCTTTTCCAGATGATTTTGAGCTCGTTGGAAGTGAGGCTGCTCAGTATAGAGCCTTGGGAAATGCCATTCCACCAGTGATGATTTGGTATGTGGCAAAGGCGGTAAAGGACGAATTACAAGCTTAGTAGAATTTGTGGAATATAGTATTGGGTTGATGATTAAATGGAGGAGAGTTATGTTCTTAAAACAAATACATGTGGAAAATTTTAGACTGTTAATGAATTATGATGTTACATTGGATGAAGAACTTACTCTTTTTGTAGGGAAAAACAATGCAGGAAAAACATCATTAATGAATTTAATGTCTATGGTGGTAAATGGAAATGAGTTGAAATATGATGATTATCCAATACAATGTCGACATGAATTGTATGCAGCTTTTTTTGATTTATGGAATGAAACTATCACATTCGATGATTGCGTAAAGAAAATTCCTGTTTCGATGATTCGGCTATGCATTGATTATTCTAAAGAAAGCGATAATACATTTTTAGGAGGCTTATCACCATTTATTATTGACTTAGATGAAAATATATCAGAAGCAATTATTGTTGCAAAATATAGTTTCATTGCGACAAATGATACTTTAAATGAATTAAAAAAGGATTATTATAAAACAATTGAAGTTGTAGAAAGCAATAATAAAAGCACAGATGAAATATCAAGTGCTGATGCTAAGATACCAATAGATTTGGAACAAGTTCAAGATACAAAGAATGTTTTGAATATTGAAATTATTTCAAGTATTGTTGAGAAATACTTTTTTAGATTATTTACATTACAAATTTTTGCAATCAATCCGAATGATGAGAAAAATGTACAAATCAAATCAAAAACAGAATTAAAAAGTTTATTTGTTTTAGGAACAGTAGGTGCTGAGAGAAGTTTAGATGAAGCTGATGATGCATCAGATAGACCTCTAGGTATTGTAATGAGCCGTTTGTTTAAAAGCGATATGTCAGGGGTGGAAGAAGAGATTGCAGAACAAACGGCAAGTCTCAGTGATTTTGTCGATGAACAAAGTCTGAAAGCTGAAAATATAGTGAATAACATATTATCTGATATTGTTGATAATATGATTTCTTTTGGATATCCAACGGCAGAAGATATGCAATTATATGCGAAAACAAGATTTTCTATGAAGAATGACATAATAAATAATACGGATTTGCAATATGTTACAACTGGTAATGAAGAGGCATTGCCAAGCTCTCATAATGGACTGGGCTATAAAAATCTTATTAAGATAACATTGCTGTTAAAGGAATTTTCTATAAATGTAAAACAAAATGCTAAAAGTGCTATTCCAATCTTGTTTTTAGAAGAACCAGAGGCACATATGCATCCACAATTACAAGAAGTTTTTGTGGGGCATTTGCAGGAGGTTTTATCAAAATTTGCAGGAAACAAAATACAGATAATTATGTCTACGCATTCACCACATATTGCAAATACTGTTCCGTTTAGAAATATAAGATATTTAAGGAGAGAATCGGATTGTGTAATTTGTAAGAATTTGAACGAGTTTGGAGCAAAAGGCAGTGCATCTGAAGACGAATATAGGCAAAATATAGAATTTTTGCGAAAATACTTAACATTAAGTAGATGCGATTTATATTTTTGTGATAAGGCTATTTTGGTGGAGGGAGCAGCAGAGCGTTTGTTGATTCCAGATATGATAAGAAAGTGTGATGAACGAGGAAAATTCGGAGAGACAAGACCAAATTTATCCTCCCAATATTGTTCAATTATCGAGGTTGGAGGAGCATATGCACATCGATTCTTAGATTTTGTAAACTTTTTGGAAATACCAACACTTATTTTAACGGATATAGATTTTGTTGATGCAAAGAATAACAGGACATTAAGAAAAAATGCTGAGAATACATCTAATGCGACAATTAAGAGATGGGGGCATGATGTTCTAAATGTAGCTTTATCCAATAAAATTGATTTGAAAGATATTCTTGGTTTAACAGATGAGCAAAAAACAAATGGATTAGTACATATAGAATTTCAGAGAGAAGAGAATAGTACGTATCCAAGAAGCTTAGAAGAAGCTATTATGAACGTGAATAGGGAACATTATGGAATTGTTGAAGATGAAACGGAAATTGATTTTGATGAAAAGGAAGAGAAAAAAACGGATTTTGCGTTAGATTTGATTTTTGGAGAGATTTCGGACAGTTATCAAATTCCATCATATATTGAAAAAGGACTTGTATGGTTAAATGATCAGTCGAAAATGCCCACATATGTAAAACCAAAGAGAAAATACAAAAGATCATATAAGAAAATTTGATTGAAAACAGAGGAGGATGGCGATGTGCAGTAAATATGAAATAGCAAAAAAAAGAGCCGATGAGATAGATTCTGAAATCCTACAGGTTTTACAATCAAAAAAAAGCTTTAGAGTGGAAGCTGGTGCAGGTTCAGGAAAAACGTATTCATTAAATAAAGTAATAACTTGGATGCAGGATAATTACTGGGATATAGTTAAGGCAAAGAAACAAAAAGTTGCCTGTATCACATATACTAATGCGAGTGTTGATGTAATTGCGTCAAGGTTAAAAGATGACAGTTTTATACAACCAATGACAATTCATTCATTTGCATGGGAGCTTATAAGGCAGTTTGAGAAAGAATTAAAACAAAAAGTTTTTGAACTTCAAATGGTGCCACAAGGAGTGGAAGAGAAAGATTTTGATAAGGTTCAATATGAATTAGGTGTCAGGTATGTAGAAGATAGAGTACTATATTTGTATCACGATGATGTAATAGCTTTGTTTGCTGAATTTATGAATAATGTAAAATTTAGAAGACTGTTAGCTTTGCAATATCCGATTATATTGATAGATGAATATCAGGATTCACTACGCATAGTGATTGACCAATTTTTAAAATGGTATATAAATGAAAATGTTGGACCACAATTTTGTTTTTTTGGTGATGCGTGGCAAACTATTTATGATAAAAGTTCGTGTGGATTGATCGAATCACAAAACCTTGTTGTTATTGGAAAAGAATCAAACTTTCGTTCACAGCAGGTGATAGTTGACGTATTAAATAGAATAAGACCAGAATTACCACAGATTACAGCTACAGATGAAAATGATGGCGTTGTAAAAGTCATTACGTGTAATGATTATCAAGGTGAACGTCAAAATGGATACTATAAAGGTGAGCTCCCTAATGAAGTTTTAAGTGAAAGAATTGCAAATTTACAAAAAAGATTAGATCAAATTTATAATTGGAATATTGAGGGTGAGCATATTACATTAATGATCACGCACAAAATGTTGGCGAAGCAGCAGAAATATGCTAATTTGTTGAATATATTAGATGAGCGTTTAAAAGATGGAGAAGACCCATATTTGAAATTTTTTGACGAAATAGTAGAGCCTTTATTTAGTGCATTAGAATCAAAAAGATTGACACAATTATTTGATGTATTAAAAAATAATGGATATCCAATAGAATATAAGAAACAAAAGCATAGTTGGAATGAGTTAATGCAACAATTAGAAATTGCCCGACAAAAAACTATTAGGGATGTAGTGGAAATCCTGTACACAAGCGAGGATGTACATGTACCAATACCACCTAAAATACAGGATAGTTATAATAAATTCTTAGAAAATCCAGACAGCAAATATGGAAAAGGAACAATAGGGGCATTTTATAGTATTCCTTATTCAGAAGTTTTAGGGGCTCTTGCATTTTTAAGACCAGATGCAGAGTATTCGACCGATCATGGAGTAAAAGGTGAAGAATATGATAATGTGTTATTTGTGATTGGACGAGGATGGAATAATTATCAATTTGATAAATATATGGGAGTGAATTTGACAACATTGCAGGGAAAGGAATATGAAAGCTATATAAGAAATAGAAATTTATTTTACGTTTGCTGTTCAAGACCAAAGAAGCGCTTAATACTATTTGTAACAATACCCGTTGAAGGAGAGTTTCTTTTGTATTTGCAAAATGTATTCGGTCAAGATAATATCTGCTCATATGAAGAGTTTATGGGGAATGACTGAAGGTAGAATTCAGCGTTATTGTTTTTTGGGTACAATTTGGGTACAGCAGATTTGAAACCACATTAACAAGATACAAAATCGTATCCAAATGATACGATTTCAAAACGTAATAACAATAAAGTAACATGAAAAATCAAACCAGAAAAAGATGCGGAATATTCAGGTAGTGTTATTTCCCTGATTGAAAATGGAGAGGCATTCATCAAGCGTAATTGTAAAATGAAGTGGCGTAAGACTGCAA
>JBJEMK010000149.1:0-8279 GCA_051879635.1 Eubacterium sp. | reverse complement strand
GGATTGGTGGCTCTCGCCACACCGGACTGGCGGCTCCGCCGCACAAGAATATTCAGTTTAATTCCATAAATCTTCTCTAATCTCATTTCAGCTTTTCAAATATTGTCAAAATACCACTTTTCTTTTTCGCGTTCTACCGCTAAAATATATTTTGGGACGAGATTTCGCTTAATCTTATTTCCATATCCCCTATCCAAAATTTTCTTAATTTTTTAACATCATTACTCATTTTTAGCTAATAGGTATTAAATGGACAAGCTACATTAGCATAGTATGTAGCAACCTTTATTGCAGCCTTCTTTTTTCTTATGTATGTTTGTCTATGCTATATTTTAAGATGTTCACTAATTCTCAACTGCTACATTCATTCCATATTTAATATCAATACATTATTATCTTTTCTCATTGTCGCGATATTTTAATTATATAAACCAAGTTGTATAATTCAATATTCACTACGCAAAACGACAATTTCATAGCGTGAATGACATTTTTTACTAAGACCTTAATTTGTCATACTCTCTTACTCAAACATGGTATTTGTACAAAAGCAGCCATACATATTCCTAGTGCAATACAGCTTGCAATTTTATCTTCCGATAATAACCTAAATAGTAATATTAACCCCAGCATTATCATAATAATAATTAATACATGCTTTTTATATTTTATTTTTTCCTTCTCATTTAATAAGTGTTTTACATTTTCTATCGGCGAAAATATACATAATTGAATT
The DNA here is from genome assembly GCA_051879635.1 of Eubacterium sp. Classification (GTDB taxonomy): domain Bacteria; phylum Bacillota; class Clostridia; order Lachnospirales; family Lachnospiraceae; genus JBJEMK01. The sequence continues at coordinate 7,543 of JBJEMK010000149.1, read as the reverse complement.
GTTGCTATAATTAAAACCATATAAAGATAAGCCCCAATTACATTCTCTTTAAATGCAAAAAAAAATAAAAACATCGTAGTTGTTGATTCTAAGAAACATAAAAAGACAGTTTTGGCATGATGTCCTCCACTATATCTTCTTATAATTGCAAATACGGAAATTATAATCATACCTTCTATAAGTACACCCATTACTGTTGCAATGATAACAGCAACAAATAATGGGTAAATTGTTAGGAATAAGACATATAATGAATATTCATATAATTCTCTATCCTCAGACTGTATCACATTATCATTTATTAAAATGTTTACAATCTTAGAAAATAAGCTCCGCATCACTTGTTTGACTTAAACTTCTTTAAAGAAGCCGGAATGCGTGGCTCATACATCCATGTACTTGATGTCGAGTTAGCACTGTTCTTTAACACATAGTTCAACACTGTTACCACTTTTCTTTCAATTTCTTTCTTATTCATTAGAAACCTCCTTATTGTATTTATGTCTAGACATCTTTTTTTTACTCTTTTAGTAAAAAAAAATCTACATCTTTCTCTTAAAGCACTTAAACAATTGCTTAAATTAACATTTAGTTAAGAAATCGGCTTGAAAATCATTCATATTAAGATAAATTTCTTTATATATATTAATTAACTAATACATATAAAGAGATTTCTCTTTATATATTACTTCTATTCGCTTTTAGCTAGATTTACTATTCCTATATATTGTGACAAGGAGTATTATGCTGTGAAGAAAAAAAGAACTAACTTTAAAATTGATTATATAACTGTAGGAAATAAAATAAAGTTACGCCGCACTGAAAAGAAACTTAGTCAATCTGAGCTAGCTGAAGCTGCAGAGATATCCGATAACTTTTTATCTTCTATTGAAAGAGGTGTTATATCTCCAAGTTTGGAAACACTGTATGCTATAAGTCTTGCTTTAGATACTACTGTTGATTATTTTCTTTTAGGCTATACTCATCCAAATAATCTTAATCAAAATGTAATTGATAAAATTAAACTTTGTCATGACGAAAATAAGCTCCATATGCTTATAAAAATTATTGAGGTTATTCTTTCAGATTAAACATTGCCAATTTATACATTAAAAATGTCTTTTCATTCATCTCTCGTTGATTATTTTGCTGCTATTATTTATAATTTCATTAATAAAGGCAGGTGTATATTATGAATATCTTTATATGCGATGACAATAAGACTATATGTAATCAACTAGAAAACCTTCTATTCGATTATTTCAAGAAATATAAATATTCACTTCCTGAAATTACTATCTTTAATAGTGGTGATGATATGCTTAACTGTTCTGACACTGCTGATATAATTTTTCTCGATATAGAAATGCCTGGACAAAATGGCATTATTGTTGGAGAAAAACTACACAAAACCAATCCCAACCTAATTGTATTTATTATTACTTCATATATGGAATATCTAGACGATGCAATGCGCTTTCATGTATTCAGATATCTTAATAAGCCGATTGATACAATGAGATTATATAGAAATTTAGAAGATGCTCTAAAGAAATATTATGAAATGTCCTCAACAATTGTTATAGAAAATAATAGGGATTCTTTTACCATTAAAACAAGTGATATAGTAATGATTGAAACCGAATCGAGAAAAACAATAATACACACAATTGATCAAGTCTATACCTCAACTCAAAATATGAGTTATTGGTCTAGTATCTTGAAAGATAGTAGTTTTTATTGTTGTAATCGTAGTTATATTATCAATATGAGATATGTGTCCAAATACAATAACTCTACTATTTATCTATGTAATGATAAATATATTGCATATCTTACCAAACGAAAATATAGCCATTTTAAGTCCAACTATCTAATGTTTCTTGCTAATTATTCGTATTAAGATGAGGTTTTAACTATGACTAGTTTTATATACAATTTTTTTATGTATCTAATCGAATATGTGATTCTCTGTCTTTATTGTCAAAAGGCTTTTAAGCCAATTATTTCTGCTACCAAAAGACATGCCATTGGGTTATTAGGCTATTGTTGTTTATCGCTAATTTTTTTATGCAATATTCCAACGCTCAATATGTTAAGTTTTTTCTTTGTAAATGCTATATATATAAAACTTTGCTATGATTCCTCAATCAGTATTTCTGCTTTTCACGCTTTGATATTAACCTTAATAATGACACTATCAGAAGCAGTTATAATATTGTTTTTCCCTTCTTTTTTAATTAAAAACTATAGAGAACTTAACATCTCTATGGATAATGAATATATAGCCATGATTCTATCAAAACTTGTTTATCTACTTATAACAAATTTAATTTGTTTAATATGGAGGAAACAAAATGACAATCAAATATTATCAGCTAACACTATAGTATTATCAGCTGTTCCTTTTATATCCTTGATTATTTCCGATATCATAGTTTCCGTATATCTTAATTATAATTTTTCATCCGTATTATCAAACTGGATTATATTCAGTCTATTTTTATTATTACTATTAAATGTCATCACATTTTCTGTTCAACAATATAATCAGAGTAATGCCTATAGATATTCACAGCTTCTACAACAATTACAAAGAGAACATGACTTTTCAGAATACTATAAAGCGTTAGTCGAGAACAACAAAAAAGAAAGGATTCTTATTCACGACATAAGAAATCATCTTTCCACAATATCCACCTTAAATAAACAGGGTTTGAACGATAAACTTGATTGTTATATGGAGAGCCTTATGAACTGTGAAGAATTTAAAAAGCCTATGAAAGTTTGTAATAACTTAATAATCAATGCGATATTCTCCAGATATATGGACATATGTTCCAATTACAACATATCGCTGGCCATCAACATTAGGAACCAAACAATTGACTTTGTTAGTGATCCTGATATAACATCTATTTTTTGTAATCTTATGGATAATGCTATATCAGCTGCTCGTTTAGCAAGTAATCCGTATATAGAAGTTTCTGTTTCTAAAACAGAATATTCTACCGATGCTTTAATCAAAATTTCTAATTCTTGTTTGATAAATCCGTTTGATAAGCATGGTAATCTTCCTACAACTAAAGAAGATAAACAATATCATGGATTCGGCTTACGAAGCGTTAGAAATATTGTTTCTAGATATAACGGTGACATTGAGCATCTTTATAATCAGGACAAAAAGGAATTTCAAACAATTATACTGCTTAAGAATTAGAAATAAGATTATTGCAAATAGACAATGCATGATAATGCAAAAGCACATAATAAAACACGTTAATAATTACTCGATATTTAAAAATAAAAAGGGCATTTGATGTGATGCGTGATATGCTCCCTCGTAAAAAGTAAGCGCCTTATAATCAGACGGATTACCATATAGTCTCATTTTTGCCATAATTAAGAATGAAACGGGAGCGTTTTATGTAACAAACACAACTCATGTTGAGAAAGTCATGTGAGTTATGTGCACTATTAGCCACATAACCAATCTTTCCAATACCTCTAGTCCTCCTGTTACTATATAGTTGCCTCGGCACAAATTTCAGTTTATATTTATTATAAAATCATAATACTCAATATGAAAGTGTATACTTATGAAAATAAACGACAGATGTGTAAAATGCGGTGCCTGTAAATATGTATGTAAGGAAGGCGCCATATATGATTCTAACAAAAAATATGAGATTAATAATGAAAAATGCACTAACTGTGGAAAATGTATAGACAAATGTCCGATTTTTGCAATTAAGCAAAACTAAGTTTACCATGCATCTACAGAATAGTATTCTGGAACTATACTGTGGCTTTTGAAGGAGTATATTGCAGAAAAATCATAAAATGCTTATGTTTATCTCTCTCAATAGCCTTGTCCGCCTGTTTTTCTGTAAGAGGATTACCCTCAATCAATAAAAAAATTCCATTATTTTTTTCACTATTTTTACACTATTTCACTACCGTAAAATATAAAGTTGCTACGGATTACTCCATATCAACTTCGTTGAGATTACTATTGCAAGACTACTCCTTCCTCTTTCAATTCACGACTGACAAAAAACACTCCGGAACAAAAGTCCCGGAGTGTAATATGCATTTCTGAAATGTCCTAAAAACATATTCTCTTCTGCTTAGTTACTTTAATGATAATCGTACTGAACAACAAATTAAAGAGTTCCACCGAAATCTGTTGTTAATGCCTGACCTGTAATAGCTCTTGACTCATCACTGGCAAGGAATAAGAGGATATTGGCAACATCCTCAGGCATACATGGCTGTGCTGTAAGATCGCTGTGTTTACCCATTGCGCCAAACATATCGGCATCAAGATTAGCCGGATTAAGTGATGCAACCATTGGAGTTACAATAGTACCCGGACATACTGCGTTGCAACGAATCTTCTCAGTTGCAAAACGAAGTGCCGTATGTTTTGTTATACCGATAATAGCAGCTTTACTCGATACATATGCTGCTCCGCCGCAACCCTTAAGGCCCGCAACAGAAGCAACATTGACAATTGAAGCACCGGCCTGCATTACTGCAGTTGCTGCACGCATCATTCTCATGGTACCCTTCTGATTAATCTCTACAATTCTGTCAACATCATCATCAGTAAATCTGTCAATTGGTTTAAGTCCTTCCTCAAGCACTCCTGCATTGTTAACAAGAATATCCAGCTTACCGAATTTCTCCATTACAAGTTCTACAATTCTCTCAGGGTCACCTTTCTTGGAAATATCAGCAGCAACGGCAAGAACACTTCCTCCTCCTGCTTTTATTTCCTCGGCTACAGACTCCAATGCTGCTTCTCTTCTGGCAGTGATAATAACTGTTGCTCCCTCAGCTGCAAATAACTTAGCAGTTGCAGCACCTACACCGGAATTTCCTCCTGTGATTACAGCTACTTTGTCCTTTAAACGATTCATAGTTGAAACCTCCTATTAAATTATTCACATATCTTATATGTTGAAATAATAACACATTTTATCGAGATGTGTACAGTACTTTGAAGAAAATAGGTGTCTTTTTTATAATCTTTTTATCAATTTTCTTGCACATTTTTCAATTCACAAAATGGAAATTCACCAAATCGACAAATGGGAAGTTTATTTCTTCTTTTTATTCTTTATACTGGCATATATACCGATTGTAATTACGAAGATAACAGCCACTACTACCCCGTATTCCATAAGAGTCATCTCCTTCCAAATTTCGATTTCTCTAGTTCTAAAAACTGAAAGTTGCTATGTTGCAACTAAAGATCTGTGAACTCAAATATGTCCTCAACAGTAACTCCGAAAACTTTAGCAATATCCATCGCAAGTTTAAGAGATGGATTGTACTTGCCATTCTCCAGATGTACAATCGTTTCTCTTCTTGCATTCACCAATTCTGCTAATTCTGCCTGTTTCATCCCAGCTTTTTCACGATATTCCTTGATTTTTGTTACGAGTGCCACCTTACTCCCCCTTTGTATCCATATAACAAAACAGAATCGTTCTTATAACAGACACCAGTACCAGTATACCCATCAGCATATAGCCGATTACTTCCGAGGATACTGCAAATCGTAAAATTGCAGACAAGAATCCGATACAGACGATTGATACCACGAGAACCTTATAACAGATTGAATCGCATCTTTTCAGATTTGTAACTGCCATTTCGTCCATGACTTCTTTTTTGTATTTCTTTTCCCGTGTAGCCAAAAAACAGAAAAACAAAAAAGCAAATATAGCAACGCAATTCTGAATTGAAATGAAATAATTCTCCCAGCCATTTCTTGCCCAGCACCAATAATACACTGCAATACAAACTGCCAACACAATACGTGCTCCAACCAGTTCTCTTAATGTTACTTTTCCTTTCATACAAATACCTCTCAACAAATGTGATATATTTATAACTTCTTACGTGTTATAAATATATCACTCACATAACAAACCGTCAATAGGAATGTTAAAAATATTTCACTTCAAGAATCCCCTGAATAGCATCAGATACCGGCTTATTTTTGCTATTAAATAGACAACGGCTTAACCGCAGAAAACTGCTGTCAAGCCGCATCAATTATTATAGTTAATTTGAATTTACAGAAAATTTCACATCATCGCCGAAACCAAACTAACTGTATGTATGATTTATACAATTTCATATATTGTTCCTTACCCATGATCTGCTTTGCAAAAATGAGCATTTCATTATACGGAATTTCGTTATTGATTGACCCCAAATATCAATACCAGCAATAATAAATATGATACATCCAACTATATTCATTACATAATCCCTCCAAAACTATGTTTTGCAACCTTATCGACTCATATTTTCCATGCTCTTTCTGTTATTTTCTACATAATATAATAATAGTACCCTACTACTCAAACAGCCATCCAGGCGGTTAATCCTGAATGGCTGTTTATTAATGTTTTACAGTTGTTGGTACAAATTCTAATCTTAACTGCATACCCAGACCTGCTGCGATTCTCTTTACCATAGCAAGACTTGGATTTCTTGTTCCGTTCTCTATTCTGCTGATATCAGCCTGCGTTATTCCTGTTATATCTGATAATTCTTTCTGTGTAATATTCTGATTTATTCTTGCATCAATCATAGCCTGTATTATATCATACTCTGGTTGAAGTGCATCATATTCTTCTTTTACTTCTGGATTAGATAATGAATCCATTCGTAAGAATAGCCTTATTCCCAACAAAGAAGAAGTATAAAACTTTCGTAATATCGAATTCCTGTTTTGTTCTGAGTTCAAATATTCCATCACCTAATGGTTCAGAATATGGTCCACGAAGAAATTTTCCATTATTTTCAAGTAAATTAATTGTTCTAAGAGTTTTTGCTAATAGTTTAGGCTCAAGTGAATCTAAATATTCTTGTAATGGACACTTTCCATCCTCTGTATCATAAAATTCTATTTCTACCATGGTACCTCTCTCATCTTTATATTATGTCGTATACAACATATTATCAATATTGGTTTTAATGTATTTTTATTCAATCATTGCCTTATCAACCATTTTTTCTCCAATAATTTCCTACCATTATGGCTCTTATTACTATGGAATCGATTTCAGTTATGAGTGCCATCCGACACCCATAGCAATTGAGCATTTCAGTTATAAAGATGAGGATCAAGTAAATATTAAAGAGATATCTGGAACTATTCTAATATGCCTTTTAACATAGATGGACAAATATGTTTACCATTTACACTTATATGGTGTATCATATCTGTTATCGTTGTTGTGCTAGATGATTATTTAAGATATTTATTTTTGATGAAGAGAAACCACATTACAAGATTATATAAAATTATAATAGGGATACTGTATTTTGATTTATACAGTGTCCCTATTTTTTACGATTTTTAATTGAGCTTTTCATATATTTTACTCCTTTTTTAGTGGTAATAAAGTACACACTTTAGTACACACTTTATTTAAAAATTTACATCAATTTACACCAATTTACTGTCACGCGTCGAATTATAGTTCCCACCTACGGCAGCTTTACCGCAGATTAAATC
>JBJEMK010000148.1:0-8288 GCA_051879635.1 Eubacterium sp. | reverse complement strand
AATGACGTTAATGCATTATATTGTATTTCCAGTATATGACATTTTTTGTTACTTTGCAATTTATTTTTTAATTATGATGGAGTAAATTTACTGTCAGTTGGAAATAGTTAGAGATACCCTAAGATATTCAGATTCGATTTAGATTTTCTTGTATTTTACATTTTTATTTCCAAACTGTCAAAGCTATATTGACCTTAACTGTGTTCTGATGGCTGTACTTTTTCTTGCAGTCGCTCCTGGTATAGTTGCCTGCATACGTTCTATGTAACTTTTAGCCTGATCATAATGTTCTGTCCGTATCTGCCTTAATGTTACAACTTCCACTGGTATACTATCGGCACCTGTTGTCCCTGGCTTTCTCTGTTCTCTGCTATATCTTACAAGTTTTATTATTCCATCACGTCCATAGTTTCTTTCATAACATCTAAGCTTGCTCATTCTGTCTGCACCGGTCTGGCTCCATCCCATTGGTCTTGAACTTAATCTGTCTGATAACACATGACTGACATGACTTTCTGCACTACATCCGTTAACCAGTTTGTTTCTTAAAGCTCTTCTAATCGCAGCCCAGTTTCCAAGCACATATTTTTGTAGTTCCTCAACTCGCTCAGGATTCTTTGCTGAGTTCATCATACGCTCAGTGTATTCCTTGAATCGCTCCTTGGCCTTCGGTTTCTTTGAGTACAGCAGATGCCACAATTCATCCTTGGCTATCTCTTTCTCGTCAAGCATCTGTGCAGCTGCGTGATTTATATATTTCATCAAATGAAATTTGTCTGCACAGAATAAAGCTTTATCAAGATAATCAGCTCCGCTTTTTATCCATGATGCACCATCTCCGCTAATGAAAACCCGCTTTAAATTATCAGCATCATAATTCGTATTGATATAATTCTGAACATTCTTCCAGAGCCGTTCGTTTCCTTCTTTATCCGGATATAAACCACTGAAATAGAAGCTGTTTACAAGTTCCTTTTTATCTTTGTTCCCAGGAACCTCCTGCTTACACTCGTAAACATAAACGAGCTTAGATATAAAACTCTTATTATCTTCTGAACTATCTCCATGTTGCTCTGCTACATGATCCTCATCAGCTTCTATAAACAGATAATCAACTTTTTTGATTTCTTCCTGCGACTCAACTGGTGCCTCTTCTGCAAGCTGATGTACTTTATTCATTACCGTTGTCTTTGTTATACATTGTTTTGACGGAAGTACCCTTGTAGCTTCCGCATAGCTTGTTTTAAGTGCTTCTGTAAGCATTTGAACTTCAGCCTCTTCACTGAATCTTTCATGCTTATCAAGTCCTATCATTTCTTCTAACAGAGATACATAGCCACCTTCAGAAGTCAATCTTTTATAATAAGTGCAATCAAATGTCACATCACCAACAGAAGTAATAATTGTTCTTGTGTCATTACGCTGAACTTTATAACGTCCCTGCCTCCAGCCACAAGAATATATCTGTTTATTTACACTAGATAATACTTCACCAAGAAAAGCTGCAGAAAAGGATTCTGTTGTGCTCTTAACTGCCTTCTCGAGAGAATAGAAATCCTTAGGATTATCAAAAAATTTTTCCTCTGCTTCAATTAACCCATTCACTAATAGCTCTAATAATGATACAATGTTCATGAGAGTAGTCTCCTTTAATTATGATTTTTTCGTCGAAACCATTATATCAAAGGATTACAGATTACTCTCTTTTTATTTTATTTTTCAACCAACAAAATCTTTACTCTATTTTTAATTATTATTGTGGGAAAATCACTGTTATTTTTGTACCTTTTGATTCCTGGCTTTCCAATTCCAGTTTGGCATTGTGATACATGGCTCCATGTTTGACAATTGATAATCCCAGTCCTGTTCCTCCATTGGCCTTGGACCTGCTTTTATCAACTCTATAAAATCGTTCAAAAACACGTTCCTTGGCGTCTTCCGGAATTCCTATTCCATTATCCTCAACACAAAATTGTGGAACACCATTAATATAATCTGTCCTTATTATTACTTTTCCACCTTCTGAATTATATTTGATGGAGTTATCACATAAATTGTAAATCATTTCTTCTATTATTTGTGAATCTCCCATTACCTTTACATGTCCTCCATGCAAATCAATTGTTATTTTATTTTGTAATGCAATATTTTCCAAACGTTCTTTTACTATAGAAGCAATATCATATAAATCAACTTCTTCTGGTTCATTTGGTATATCCCCTTCATCAAGCTTTGATATTTTTAGAATGTCATTCACAAGTTCTATTAGTCTGCCTGTTTCATCATGAATACGGTTTCCGAACTTTTTAATGTCACTATCGTTTTTTACCATTCCATTTGCAATAAGGTCGGATATACCATAAATAGATGTAAGCGGAGTCTTTAATTCATGTGAAACATTAGAAGTAAATTCACGTCTCAACATCTCACGCTGTTCTTTTTCAGTTATATCCATAATTATAATTATGGCTCCACTTATTTCTTCATCAGTATATATAGCATTTGCAATAATCTGATAATACCTGTCGTCCCTTATATACTGTTGTATATTATTTTTTCCCTGCAAAGCCTCTTCAATAGAGTGACAGAAATTACGGTTTCTATTAATTGTAAAAACACTTTTCTCAAAACGGCCTTCCTTCGCTCCTAAATGCTTTAATGCTGATGCATTATATAACAATATGTCAGCATTTTTATCTATAACAAGAAGACCTTCATTCATATTCTCTATTATTTTTGAAAATTCCTCATTTTTGCTTTTCAGCTCTGCCAACTGTTTATTTATCGTACTCTTTTGATGGTTTATCTTGGTGAGGAAAGGAGCTATCTCTTCATAATCTTCATTAGTAACATCCAATTTATCTAAATTAATTTCATTTATAGGTTTTACAATTCGTTTAGACACTCTTGATGCCATAATTGCTGATAGAATTATTGCAATAAAAAATACAACAAGCATTGGCTGCAGCATTCCCAGAACCAGCGTCCATATTGTATACTGAGATGCGGATATTCTGATTACTGTTCCGTCACTAATACGTTTTGCATAATAAATAGATTTTTCCAGTATAGTATATGAATATCTGACCGCTATTCCACTGCCATTTTTCAATGCATCATTTACTTCGCTTCTGTCGAGATGATTTTCCATATCACTTACATCGGCATCTGTATCATAAATTACCGTTCCGTCACTGTTTATCCACGTAATACGATTTTGTGCTGTAATATTATTAAAGTAATCTAAGCCAGCAGCTTCAACGCCCCGGCTTACATATTCAGCTTCCTCTTTTAGTTCTGTTTTTAGTCTGGTTTCAAAATGATCATATAAAATGCCCAGAATTATCACAAAACACATTAAAACTGTTGTAGCTGTGACTGCTATTATGTTTCTGAATATTTTTTTGGTCATTATTCATCACCTCTTATCTTGTATCCCATTCCTCTTATAGTTTCTATATTTGCTCCACAATTCCCCAATTTGCTTCTCAAATTTCTCATGTGTACATCTAATGTTCTATTTTCAATATCTGCTGCTTCTCCCCATACTTTTTCAAAAAGCTGATCTCTGGAAAAAACTTTCCCCTGATGTTTTAACAAAATGCATAGTAGTTCAAATTCTTTGATGCTCAGATGTACATTTTCACCATTAACTTTTACAATATGTTTTGTCTGATTTACATATAGACCTCCAAGATGAAATTCACTAGCTTCCTCATTTTCCGTATTTCGTCTTAGACACACACGTATTCTGGAAATCAGTTCAAGTATTTCAAAAGGCTTGGATACATAATCATCAGCTCCGCTGTCAAGCCCTATAACCTTGTCATATAATGTCCCTTTAGCTGTAAGCATTATTACAGGAATATGTTCTGTTTCAGGATTCTTCCTAAGCTTTGACAGTATTGTTAGTCCGTCTTCTTCGGGAAGCATAATGTCAAGTAATATCAGCTGCGGCACCTTTTCCCTTACTGCTTTCCAAAAAGATGCCGGTTCTGCAAAACCCTGTGCCTCTAAGTCTGTATTGTTGTTCAGTGCATATAAAACAAATTCTCTGATATTTTCATCATCTTCCAGCATGTAAATCATATTGTATCCTCCATCCTCAATTTACATCTTATGATTACTATTTTCTAATTAACAGTATGCCTGCCGGTTATTGAAAATTCAACCCACTCAGCTATATTTGTTGCATGGTCTCCTATTCTTTCCAGATATTTTGCAATCATTAATAAATCAAAATAGTATTCCCCATTCTCACTATCCTGTGCCACTAATTTAATAAGTTCTGTCTTTATCTCATAAAAATATTTATCAACTATATCATCATCTTTTATTACTTTTTCCGCCAGCCCCAAATCTTTTCTGACAAAAGAATCTATGCTTTCCTTAACCATTCTAATTGTAGCTTTTGACATATCACGTAAATGTGTCTTGTTCTTTATGTCCTGCCTGGTAACATATGGCGCTATCTCGGCAATATCAGATGCCTGGTCGCCTATTCTTTCCATATCGGAAATCATTTTAAGTGCTGCAGATATCTTTCTTAAATCACTTGCAACCGGCTGTTGTTGTAATAATAGTTTCATACAAAGCTGCTCAATATCATTTTCTTTTTGGTCAATATCTGAATCAACTTCAAATACCTGTTTTCGTTTTTTGTCGTTATCTTCTTCTATTGCATTTAATGATATTGTAATTGCTTCTTCACACATTGAACCCATTATAATAAGCTCATCATTTAGCTTGTTAAGCTGCTCGTCGAATCTGGTCCGCATCATCCAAACCTCCCTGTAATATATTCTTCTGTCCTCTTGTCCTTTGGCATTGAGAACATTTTTTCAGTATCGCTTACCTCTATAATCTCACCTAAAAGGAAGAATGCTGTTTCATCAGAAATTCTTGCTGCCTGCTGCATATTATGAGTAACCATTACAATGGTATATTTCTTCTTTAATTCTAATGCAAGTTCTTCAATTTTTGAAGTAGAAATTGGGTCAAGTGCACTGGTAGGTTCATCCATCAAAAGTACCTCCGGCTCTACTGCAAGGGCTCTGGCTATACAAAGTCTCTGCTGTTGTCCACCTGACATACCAAGAGCTGATTTTTTTAACCTGTCTTTTACTTCATCCCATATTGCAGCATCTCTTAGGGATTTTTCTACAATATCATCCAGTTTTACCTTAGAACGTATACCATGGGTTCGAGGGCCATATGCAATATTGTCATATATGCTCATTGGAAAAGGATTTGGCTTTTGAAATACCATACCCACCCTCTTTCGCAAAAGATTCACATCAATATCACCATATATATTTTCACCATCTAATTTGATTGTTCCATCTATAACACAATCTTCTACCAAATCATTCATTCTGTTCATGCTTTTTAGTAATGTTGACTTGCCGCAGCCGGAAGGCCCTATAAATGCAGTTATTTTATTTGATTTAATATTTATATTAATATTTTTTAATGCATGAAAATTTCCATAATGGAGATTCATGTTCTCTATTTCAAATTTATTCATACCATTATCCTTTCGTAAATTTTCCTGCTATATAATTTGAAAGTGCATTAATTCCAACTACCATGACCAGAAGAATTACTGCGGTTGCATATGCCTGTTTAGTATACAATCCTTCAGACAGAAGACAATACATGTGTACTGATAATGTCCTTGCTGATGATAAAATACTACCCGGCACCTTTGCTACTGTTCCCGCCGTAAATATGAGTGCTGCAGTTTCGCCGACAATTCTTCCTATTGCCAAAATAATTCCTGATAATATTCCGGGCATTGCGCTAGGTAATACTATCTTGAATACTGTCCGAAGTTTTCCTGCTCCCAGCCCAAAGCTTCCTTCTCTAAAAGAATCCGGTACTGACATCAATGCCTCTTCCGTAGTTCTCATTATTACCGGAAGCACCATTATTGCAAGTGTAAAAGCACCTGCCAGCATTGAATAACCCCATCCACATGCAATTACAAATATTAAAAAACCAAACAGGCCATATACAATTGAAGGAATACCCTGTAATGTTTCTGTTGCTATTCTTACAACCTTTACAAATTTATTTCCACGTTTTGCATACTCAACCAGATATATGGCAGAAAATACTCCAAGAGGTACTGCCAGTATAAGTGTTACAAACGTCATTAATAATGTGTTTATAATCGCAGGCATCATTGATACATTTTTTGTTGTATATTTAGATGCAAATAGTTCCGGTGTTATATTTGGTATTCCCTTTATAAGAATATATCCTATTAATGTTACAAGAATCAGCATTGTAATTATCGCTGAAAGGTATACCAGCCACCTCAGTAATTTGCTCGATATATTTCTGCCCATTACTCATCCCTCCTTTTCAGCATTGAAAATGAAAGATTGATAATAAGTATAAACACAAACAAGACTACTGCTGTTGCTATAAGCGCTTCCCTGTGCATTCCTGCAGCATAGGCCATTTCCAGTACAATATTTGCTGTAAGCGTTCTGACTCCGGCAAAGATTCCGTCCGGAAACTGTGTCTGATTACCTGCTACCATTACTACTGCCATTGTTTCGCCTATCGCACGTCCTATACCAAGTATAATTCCTGCCAGAATTCCTGATTTTGCAGCGGGCATCATAGCAAAGAAAACACTTCTTTCATGAGTTGCCCCAAGTGCCAGCGAACCCTCATAATATGTTTCAGGAACCGCCCTTAAAGCAGCTTCTACAATTCCTATAATAGTTGGCAGAATCATTATTCCTAACAAAACTGATGCTGTTAAAACCCCTTTTCCTCCACCTCCATATATGTTTTGTACTATCGGAACAATAACTACCAATCCAAAAAATCCATATACTATTGATGGAATACCTGCCATCAGCTCTGTTGCAGGCTTTAAAATTTTATAAAGCTTACGTGGACAGAATTTAGCCATATATACAGCACACATTATTCCTAAAGGTACACCTACTATTATTGCTCCGGCAGTAACATATATACTTCCAACAATCATTGTGAGTATTCCGTATATATTTTGCGAAGGGGCCCACTTAGTTCCAAAAAGGAACTTGGTAACTCCTATCTTGCCCATTGCAGGGAAGCCATTTGCAAATAGAAATATGCATATAAGTGCTACTGCCATTATTGATACACTTGCAGAAACTGCAAATATAATTTTCATTAATAATTCTTTATACTTTTCTTTCATTAATCTATTTCCGACCAATCTGTTATTTCACCCGTAAATATTTTTTGAATCTGTTCACTTGATAATGAATCTGTTTCATTATTATTATTTACAATTACTGCTATACCATCCATTGCAATTTTTGTTGATGATACGCCCTCGGCTGTTTCAGTGTCTTCCAGCTCTCTAGATGCCATTCCTATTTCACAAGCACCTTCAATAGTAGAAGTAATACCTGCACTAGAACCTGACTGCTGTATTTCGATTGTCACATCCGGATTAACGGCCATATATTCTTCTGCGAGCACTTCCATTACAGGTGCTACAGATGTTGAACCTGCTATCGTAATCGTTCCACTCATAGATGATTGCTGATAGCTATTACCTGAAGCGACGCTTATATATCCCTCACTGTTAATTACAGCCTGACCTTCGTCACTTAAAATGTAATTAATGAAATCCTGCGCAAGTTCACTAATATTACTTTTTGTAACAATATTAAATGGTCTTGATATTGAATAGCTGCCATTTTTGATGTCATCAACACTAGCCTCTACTCCATCAACTTTTACTGCTTTTACTGTATCATTCAATGAACCTAATGATATATATCCTATTGCATTTTCATTTCCCTCTACTGATGTAAGCATTACCGATGTACTACTTGTAATTTCAGCAGATGTTACTGTGTTATCAACATCATCAACTGTTATGCCCATTAATTCAGTAAAAGCACTTCTGGTTCCTGAACCTTCTTCTCTGGATATAACTGTTATTGCTGTATTTTTATTGCTGCCACATCCTGCGAGGGCTGTCATAGACAATACTGCCATTGCTGCAACTGCTGCTACTTTTGTTATTAAATTTTTACGTTTTTTCATAATTAACCTCCATTTACGTTTTACATTTTGTTTTTTATCTCTGTTTTATATTTTTTATTGTGCACATATTTATTGTAAAATGCATACTGTTAACTTATAAACCCATTAAATGTTAAATCCTTATTAAAAGATTGCACAATAATGTTATGTTTATTCACAGTATACGTACAGAACAAAGTGTCGCTTGCGACACTTCGCGCGCGAGCGGTTGCGTTAGCATAACT
>JBJEMK010000147.1:0-8342 GCA_051879635.1 Eubacterium sp. | reverse complement strand
ATACAGGAGGGGGATTATATATAGCTACTAATGCATGTGGAAAAAACGGAGCAACAATTATATTTGATAATAATAAGATATATGAGAACTCGGCTTCAGATGGCGGTGGAGTATATACTTGCAGCCCAATTAAAATAGTATCAGGATATATCAACTATAATAGTGTAAGTGGAAATGGCGGAGCAATCTATACTAAAAAAACAAGTTTATATATTGCTGGAAATCAAAAAACATATTTAAATTATAATGAATCCGGAAAATACGGAGGAGCGGTTTTTGTTTCTGATGGAAGTGAGATGATAATGAATAATGCAAGTTCTTATGTCAGTTACAATAAAACTACCGGAACAAGTAATTCGGGAGGAGCAGGTATAGCCATATCATCACAGAGAAGTGATGTGGCAGGAATGTTAAAATTATATACAGGAAGTATAAGTGGAAATATAAGTTCTCTTAATGGAGGCGGTATATTAAATAATGGAGATACGGTAATTTATGGTGGAGATATTTCACTTAATATAGCCGGAAACACGGAGAACGGCAATGGAGGAGGAATATGTAATTATGCGGAAGGAACTTTAAATTTTAATTATAAGGATGGTTATAAAACATTAATATATAAAAATTATGTAATAAATGAAAATGGTACAACGCAACGATTAGGGGGAGGAATATGTAATCATGCGAGTACTTCCATAATAAATTTTAATTCTAAAGAAGTGTATATATACCATAATGGTTATGGTACTGCAAATAAAGGTTTTGGGATACATAATGTAGGGATAGTAAATGTTAAAGCAGGTATTAAGGTAGGATTTTCATCTTTTGAAAGCATATACAGCTATACAGAAGATGATGATTATAGTGGTGCAATATGTAACATAGGAACAGTCAATGTAATTAATACGCTAGGCACACAATCTTGGGATAAAGCAGAATCAGAATGTATGGCATTAATAAGTAACGATGGATATGCATTGTATAATACTGGTAGTTTCTATATAAATAAAAATGCGACAACAGCTATTTTATCTGTAAAATCATCTCAAATCATAAGAAACCTGGGAAACATTAGAGTGCTTGACAGCATAAACGGATATGATTCAATAGTTTGCTCCGGTGGAAGTGAATATGGAATTGTAAACGCTGATAAGTCCACTTTATGGTGGGGAGGAATTATAAACGGTAATATTGTGGTTACTGAAAATGGAGTAAAAAATAATGATAATGTATCAGACTGTAATATTGCAAATGGAATTTATAATTATAGTAATTCATTAATGGACAATGATTCAACTGTATGCATTTCAGGAGGAGATATTTATAATTGCGGTAATGGCATTTTTAATAATATAGCTGATGGGGTTGTAGTAATGAACAGTGGGAATATATCTTATTGTGAAGTGCATGGAGTCAATAATAGATTAGGAAAATTCTATTTTAATGGAGGAAGTATATCTCACAATAACAGCAGTGTACAAGGAGCAGGTATTTATAATGGGGTTTATAATAGTCAGGAATTATCAGAAGACTCTTTTGTAAGCATTAGGGGAGGAAAGATTAGCTACAATACAACAAGTGATTCCGGAGGAGCATTATCAGTAAAACCAGGTTCAACAGTAGAAATGACAGATGGAATTATAAGCAATAATACATCCGTTCAGGGTAATGGCGGAGGAATTATAATAGACAAAAATGGAAGATTCACATTGTCAGGAGGCAGTATAGAAGGTAATATTTCCGTTAATGGATATGGAAATGGCATTTACAATGGTGGAATATTTAATATATATGGGAAGGCTCAGGTAGGAGACGGAACGAAAGAGAGTAATAATGTATACTTAAAAAACGGCTGTCCAATTCATATTATCTCTGATATGAATTTGACAAAAGATGACGGATATATAGCAATATTAGTGCCACAACAATTTTATAATGGTAATATAGTTGTGAGTGCAGATTTTGAAGGAAGTAATGGCGAAACAGAACTGTATTATGAAGGGACAGCAGAAGATGAGAGAAAAGAAAATAATGTTATTAAAAAATTTTTGCTTGCAGAAAGTGATAAGTTTATTTTAAGACCAACATTGTATGTCAATGATTATAAGGATAAATATATAATTATAAGTGAGAAATATACAATTGAATATGATTCCAATATGGAGGATGACAGCAATATACGTAATATGCCATCATCTGAAAATAAATTTTGGGAAGAAAATATTTATTTTTCAAACCAGATCCCTGAACATTCTAATTATACTTTTAATGATGATGTAAGCTGGAATACACAAAATGATGGAGCGGGAGTTATATATCCCCCGGGAAGTGTTAATATTATCAATTCAGATCTGCACATATATGCCATATGGGGTTCATTAGCAAATAACCAATTGAGTATTGAAGCAGTTGACAGATTTTATATTGTAAATCAAAATATTACAATAAATAAAACAGAAGTATTAAAAAAAGTTAAAGTGCTAGCTTCTATGCCGGAAGATAATTATAAATTGGGTATTATAGGAATAAGTAAAGTAAATGGAGATGCAGAGAATTTTTTATATAATGAAATAGAAAATTTACAATTTTTAAAAGAAGAATACTATGGTGAATATATTTCTCTGTCAGAGCCGACTACCTATCAAGTAACATTGTATGCTGTTAGCCAATCGGGGATTTTTGATATGGCAACAATGAAGATATATGTCCTTGATGCAGCTCATAATACTCCTAAGATAAGATTTATAAGAAAAGATTATTTATGGACATTGACTGATAATTCTAAATGGAAAATAAAAAGGGAATTGTCAGATGAAATAACCACTTCATTTGACAAAGATTCTAATGAAAGTATTGCTACATGGGAGTTATCGTCAAATGATATAAAAAGTATAAAAGAGTATGTTGCAGAAAATAATTATAATATTTCTGAACAAATTAATCAGGATTTTCTTGAGAAATATAATTATTTGCGAAAGTGAGGAGTAATATAGAAAGTGAAACAATTAACAATTTTGTCGGGCTGCATAGTAATAGTAGTACTTGTAACAATATCTATTTTGTCAATTAGCTGTAGAAGTACACGGGAGTTTGAAATGAGAGAAGCACTTACTGTTGCAATAGAACAGACTTTAGAAGAAACATGCATAAAAAACAGATATAAAATAGATAGTGATGAAGAGATGATGGCAGAATTTATAAAGAATTTTGCGACACATATAAATAGTAATAGTAATATAAAAGTAGACTTTATAGGAGTAGATTGTGAAAACGGACTATTAGATATAAAAGCTACGGAAATTTTTACATATCCTAATGGCAGAGAGGGGAAAATAATAGTAAGAAGAATGGCAATATGTGATTAATAGTAAAAGATGTAGTTATCATAACTATTTTATGAAGTTTTTATAACGAAATTCATTTTTTTACTAGTAATTTTGAACAAAAACTGTTATTATAAAAAGTAGTTATATTTTAACTGTAATATCTTTATATATTTGTGAAAGGAAACAGTTATGAAAGATTTTATAATTACGACAGAAACGTGTAGTGATTTTCCCAAAGAATATATTCAGGAGAATAATATAAGAGTTATACCATTGTATTATCGTTTGGGAGATGAAGTTTATCAAGAAGAATCGGGTCAGGACTATCATGAATTTTATGATAAAATTCGTCAGGGACAGATGCCACAAACCATAGCGGCAAATCCCGAATCAGTAGAACAATGTTTTCGAAATATTCTTGATAAGGGATATGATATTTTACACATTGCGTTTTCGTCAGCACTTAGCAGTACTTATAACACAGTTCAGATGATAGGAAACCAGTTGCAGGAAGAGTATCCAACCAGAAAGATATATGTAATTGATTCTAAATGTGCATCGCTGGGAGAAGGTTTACTTGTTCATAAAGCAGTTTGTTTAAAGGATCAGGGCAAAACAATTGATGAAGTAAAAGACTGGGTTGAGAATAACTATATGCATATATGTCATGAATTTACAGTTGACGATTTGAGTCACCTGCATAGAGGAGGACGTGTAAGCAAGACAACAGCCATTATAGGAACACTTATTAATGTCAAGCCGGTTATGCATGTTGATGATGAAGGACGCCTGACACCACTTTATAATGTGAGAGGCAGAAAGAAATCATTAACGGCATTGGTTGAAAACATGTTAGCAGCAATAGAAGGCTGTATGGATAATAATGATATAATATTTATCAGTCATGGTGATTGCCTGGAGGATGCGCAGTTTGTCGCAGACCTTGTTAAGCAGAAGACAGGAATTGATAAATTTCTTATTAATCCTGTTGGGGCAGTTATTGGCTCCCATTCAGGTCCGGGAACTGTTGCACTGTTTTATTACGGTAATAACAGGCAAACAGAAAGGAAAAAATAATATAGCAACTATATAATTAATATTACAGCTTTACAAATTAACAGGTAATTATAATATGAAAGAGATGTTAAACAAATACCAATAGATTGTTTGACATCTCTTTTTTGTATCATAGGAAAGTTCTTTAAACTTACCTATGATACAAAACGCTCCGCTAAGGATGCGCAGCTCGCGAAGAGGAAGTTATGCTAACGCAACCACTCGCGCGCGAAGTGTCGCAAGCGACACTTTGTTCCATAATATAAAGCAATATAAAATTATTGTAGTCGGATACTTATTTCACCTGATGAAATACATTCTATATTTCCGTCTTCAGTTTTGACTATTAGATGGCATTCATCATCTATATCAATTACCCTGGCCTTCTTTTTAGAATTTTCAGAAATAATAAAAATGTCCTTTCCAATAACTATTGAACGATTTTTATATTCCTCTAAGAAAGTTTTTTTTGAAAGATTTTGATAGAATTCCATAAAATTACATAATATATCGGCAATAATATGGCTGGTAATTTGTGGAGCAGGTGAATCAGAACCGAATATAGACCCGGCAATGCCGGAAATTTCATCAGGATAACCATTAGATGGGTCTTTTAAATTAATCCCAATACCAACGATAGCATATTCAATATTGTTATTTTCTAAATTGAAAGAAGCTTCTGTTAATATTCCACAAACTTTTTTTCCATTACAGAAGATATCATTAACCCATTTAATGCAAGGTGTCTGATTGGAGTTATGCTCAATGGCCCTTGCTACGGCAACAGCTGCTGAAGTAGTAAGAAGAAGTGATTCTGTAGCACTAAATACCGGTTTAACAAGAATACTTATATAAATGCCGGTTTGTGCAGGTGAAAAAAATTTTCTTCCAAGTCGTCCTTTTCCATTCGTTTGTTCCTTTGCAATTACTACAGTAAATTCAGGTGTGCCGGAATTGGCCAATTCTCTTAAATAGTTATTAGTACTTGGAAGACAGTCAAATACTTTAATATCAAAATGTGCAGCAGTTCTATCGGGCATTACCGCTTTTATGCTTTGAGGAGATATTATATCCGAGTCTGAAGAAAGACAGTATCCCTTATTTGTAACAGCCTGTATATTATAGCCCTCCTCTTGAAGTGAATGAACGGCTTTCCATATAGCGTTCCTACTGACATTTAATTGTTCAGAGAGTTCTCCTCCTGAAATAAAATTTCCACGGTTCTTTTCGAAAATATCTAATACTTTACTTTTAACACCCATAAACAAACCTCATTATATTCTGTCTTATAATAATCTAATTATACAACGTTAGAAGGTTGCAAAGCAATAATAAAAAAGAATTGTTAGCTAAAATTTAAAAAAGGTTGACAATCTTACGAGCCTTATTTATACTTATTAAATATAAAAATATTAGCATTGGAGAAAATAAATGAAGAACATTAGTGTAAAAAAAATAGTATTATGTGGAATGTTTGCTGCTATTGTATCGGTTTTATGCCCATGGTCAATTCCTATTTTTACAATACCCGTTACATTAGGAACATTTGCAATTGCATTGACAGGATACTGTCTTGGTACATACTTAGGAACAATATCTGTGATTATATATTTATTGCTGGGAGCAATAGGTATCCCTGTGTTTTCCGGATTTAATGGAGGAGCAGGAGTATTGCTTGGTATGACAGGAGGATACCTTATAGCATATCCAATAATGGCGTTTGCCTGTGGACTGGCTATAAATAAAATTAATGTGAAAAAATCTATAGTTATTGGACATATAATACGTATATTGATAGGAACAGCAGGACTGCTTCTGCTGCATTTGTTTGGAACAGTCTGGTTTGCGCATCTTACAGATATGACATTCAAATCGGCATTACTTATCGCTTCTGTCCCATATTTGCTAAAAGATACTATTTCAGTAATTATCGCATACTTTATAGCACTTAAAATAAGAAAAATAAATCTTTTAAGAGAAATATTAAATTAGTAAAGTATTATTAAAATCATATTTTATTCTTTCATAAGATGTCTTGTATATATTATTAAAAATGTGATATTATACAATAATAAAATAATCAGATAAAATAACAAAAAGTTATAAGAGAGAATATGATATGGTAAATAGCAACATTTTAGAAAGAAATAAAAAATTAAATAACTTATCGCAATATGAAGTATTGCGGCATGATATAATAGAAGAGCTGGAATCAGACGCATGGCTTTTAAGACATAAAAAGTCAGGAGCGAGACTGGCTCTTCTTTCTAATGATGATGACAATAAAGTATTTAATATAGGATTCAGAACACCGGTAGATAATGATACGGGAATAGCACATTGCATGGAACATTCTGTTTTATGTGGTTCCAGACATTTTCCTGTAAAAGACCCTTTTATCGAATTGGCAAAAGGTTCATTGAATACGTTTCTTAATGCAATGACATATCCTGACAAGACAGTCTATCCGGTGGCCAGTTGCAATGATAAGGATTTCCAGAATCTTATGCATGTATATCTTGATGCAGTATTTTATCCTAACATATATGAGCATGAAGAAATATTCATGCAGGAAGCATGGCATTATGAATTGGACAATCCTGAAGATGATTTGAAAATAAATGGTGTTGTTTATAGTGAAATGAAAGGAGCTTTTTCTGCAGTTGACAGTGTGCATGAGCGAATGGTGCTTCATTCATTGTTTCCGGATATAACATATAAAAATGAATCAGGAGGCAATCCTGATAATATTCCAGACTTGACATATGAAGATTTCCTGGAATTTCATAAATGTTACTATCATCCTGTCAATAGTTACATATGTCTGTATGGAGATATGGATATGATAGAAAAACTGGAATGGCTGGATAGAGAGTATTTAAGTAAATTCGATAAGATAGATATAAAATCGGAAATAGAACTTCAAAAACCATTTAACAAAATGCAAATTGAAAAGACCAGCTATTCTATAACTCAAAAGGAATCATTAGAAAACAATTCAATGATTTCATATAATGCGGTTATTGGCACCAGTTTGGATAAGAATTTGTCTTATGCTTTTCAGGTTTTGGATTATGCATTAATGAGTATGCCGGGAGCTCCATTGAAGCAGGCAATTTTGGACGCCTCAATTGGAAGTGATGTGTATGGGATTTATGATAATGGAATCCGACAGCCCTTTTATGCCATTACTGCGAAAAATGCTAATGAAAAAGATGCTGAAAAGCTTGTAGAAGTGATTAAGCAGTGCCTGAATAAAATCATTAAAACAGGATTAGACAAGAAGTCACTTGAAGCAGGACTTAACAGCCTTGAGTTTAAATATAGAGAAGCAGATTACGGAAGATATCCTAAGGGGCTTATGTATGTTCTGGAAATGTTTGACAGCTGGCTTTATGATGAAAATGAGCCATTCATGCATCTTAAAACGAATGAAACATTTCAGTTTTTGCATGAAAGTATTGATACGGGATATTATGAAAACATCATAAAAGAATATCTTATTAATAATACACACACATCACTTGTTATAATTACACCAGAGCGTGGACTAACTGCACAAAGAGAAGAACAGCTTGCTAATAGACTCTCAGAGTACAAAAATGGTCTTAATGAAAAACAGATATACGACATTATTAATAAGACAATAAAATTAAGGAAATATCAGGAGGAACCATCATCACTTGAGGAACTTGAAACTATTCCGATTCTCGATGTTTCAGATATAAAGAAGGAAGCACGCCCAATAACATATAAGCTATCTAATATAAAGGATATACCTGTTTGTTATACGGACATTTTTACAAATGGTATTGGATATGTTAATTTATCATTTAACTGCAATGATTTGCGCACTGATTTAATCCCATATGTAGGATTGTTAAAAAGTGTACTTGGTTTTATGGATAATGAATCATATTCATATTCTGATTTTGCTAATGAAGTAAATATAAATATGGG
>JBJEMK010000146.1:0-8371 GCA_051879635.1 Eubacterium sp. | reverse complement strand
TGCCTCAGTTGAGCCTACAATCCTAAATTCTACCTCTTCCTCAAATTCAACATCATATAGTTTAACTTTGCATCCAATGCTTATTTTACCAGTATCAATTTCATCTTCATCAACAACTTCAACATTCTTAAGAATTTTCTCAATTTCTTCAATTCTTGCTTCAATATCACGTTGCTCATCCTTTGCTGCATCATATTCAGCATTCTCTGACAAGTCACCCTGCTCTCTTGCTTCTTTAATCTTACTTGCAACTTCTCTCCTTTTGTTTACTTTAAGATCCTGTAATTCATCCTCAAGTTTCTTCAAACCTGCATAAGTAAGAATGTTTTTCTTATCTGCCATGTTAAATACCCTTTCCAATCTCGTGTTCAAATTATAGTTTTATTGAAATCGCACACATTATATCCCATTGCCTGTTTAATGTCAAGCATTGCCAATAATGAGTTTCTCCAGCTCCCCATATGTTTCTACCTTATTAACATTTTCTCTAAGCCTTGCAGAATGTGGAAATCCTGCCGTATACCATGCAACATGTTTACGCATTTCACGTATACCGGTAAATTCTCCTTTGTACTCTATGAGCATGCGTGCATGGCGCAATATCATCTCCCTGACTTCATCTATATCCGGCTTTTCTTCTATTACACCTGTATTAAGATATGTGTTTATCCGATGAAATATCCATGGATTTCCACGCGCTCCACGTCCGACCATTATTCCATCACAGCCTGTATACTCTTTTAAAAGCTTTGCGTCCTTTGGACTAAACACATCTCCATTGCCTATAACCGGAATACTTACCGACTGTTTTACCTTCCTTATTATATCCCAGTCAGCCACTCCGCTATAATATTGTTCCCTGGTTCTACCATGTACTGCAACAGCCTGCACTCCACATGCCTCTGCAATCTTTGCAATCTCTACCGCATTAACATTTTGCTCATCAAATCCCTTCCTTATTTTTATAGTAATAGGTTTATCAACCGCTTTTACCATTTTGGTAAGTATATTCTCTACCAGTTTTGGATTTTTCATAAGGGCAGAACCCTCTCCATTATTTACCACTTTGGGAACAGGACATCCCATATTAACATCTATAATGTCACAATCTCCTGCCGCCACAATCTTTGACATATCAGCCATAATATCTGGGTCTGAACCAAAGAGCTGGACCGCAATAGGATGCTCTTTCTCTTCTATTTCCAACAGCTGTTCTGTATTCTTATTTTTATATAGTATTGCCTTGGCACTTACCATTTCACTATAAAGCAGTCCACACCCCTGCTCTTTACACAGCATGCGAAATGGCAGGTCTGTTACACCTGCCATTGGTCCTAATATTAAATTATTATCAATATTAATGTTTCCTATATTCACAACTGTTCCTTTATTATTAACTTATCTGTTCTTACACTTATTATAAATGAGCATCATTCCTTTTAAAGTAAGGTCCGCATCATACACATCAATTTTTGTAGTTTCCTGAGCAATTATTCTTCCAAGACCACCTGTTGCAACTACCTTAACATCATCCAGACCCGCTTCCATCTTCATGCAATCAATAATATATTCTGTCTGTCCTATGCATCCGTATACAAGCCCCGCCTGCATACTTGTAATTGTATCCTTGGCAAGAATTGTTGCCGGTCTCTTTATCTCAATCTCAGGCAGCTTTGCAGCATTCTCCCACAATGCCTTAGCGCTTGTTCGTATTCCTGGTGCTGTAACTGCCGCATCAAATGAACCGTCAGCACTGACAAGGTCATACGTTGTTGCTGTCCCAAAATCTATAACTATTACCGGTTTGCCATCACCATATATTTCATATGCTCCTGCGACATCTACAATTCTGTCAGCACCTACTTCATGAGGATTAGGTACATTAAGTTTTATACCTGTCTTAATACCCGGACCTACAACTATTGGCTTCTTATTAAAATATTTAATAAAAGAGTTAATTAGCGAATGCATTATCTTTGGAACTACTGATGAAATAATGACATCTTCTATGCTATATACTTCTATTCCCTTCTTTTCCAGAATACTGGTAATATCATTACCATATTCGTCTGAAGTTCTTAAAGTCGTAGTGGTCATTCTAAACGTAGTAAGCAAATTTGTTCCGTCAAACACTCCCATAGTCATGTTAGTGTTTCCAACATCTACAACTAACAGCATTATTTCTCTTCTCCTCCTGATACTGTATTTATATCCTGTCAGATAATACCTTATGATACATCTCAAGTCCTTCAAGCAATTCCTTCTTGGTGACCTGTAACTGGCGTATCTTTAATTCACTTCCAATTTCATCATACAGCAAATCGCCTTCATCATATCTGGTCTCAAATTGTAAATTTCCGTCATCATCATATTTTAATATTAATATGCCTCCCACCTCTTCAGTGAACATAACACACATAATCTGAAGTTCTTCCTTTATCTGAGTTGGAAGTCTGTTAAAAGCGTCGTTAAGATAATACTTCCTATCATAAGAATTAGCTACACAAAGAATATTCTTTTCTTCGCACATAATCTTCTCCAATGTCTGCAATAATATATCAGTCTTTAATTACCTCTGTAAGAGCTTTTACAGAGCCTGCTATTCCCTGTATTTCTGATGGAATAATTATTTTGGTTGCCTGGCCGTCTGCTGCCTTTGCAAATGCCTCAAGGCTCTTTAAGGTAATAACCGCATCATCAGCACCTGCTTCTTTTATCATTCTGATGCCTTCCGCATTTGCTGTCTGTACTTTGCGTATTGCCTCTGCCTGACCTTCTGCTTCCCTTATCATTTTTTCTTTTTGTGCTTCTGCCTTAAGAATTGCTGCCTGTTTTTCTGCCTCTGCAGTAAGAATTGCTGATTCTTTCTTTCCTTCTGCTACAAGAATCGTTGACTTCTTTTCACCCTCTGCAATAAGAATCTGCTCACGTCTTTCACGTTCAGCCTTCATCTGCTTTTCCATTGCATCCTGAATTGCAGTTGGAGGAATAATATTCTTAAGCTCTACACGATTAACCTTAATGCCCCATGGATCAGTTGCCACATCAAGTGACTGACGCATCTTGGCATTTATTATTTCTCTGGAAGTAAGAGTTTCATCCAGTTCCAAATCACCTATTATATTACGAAGTGTAGTAGCCGTAAGGTTTTCAATTGCCATAATAGGATTTTCCACTCCGTATGCATACAACTTAGGATCAGTAATCTGGAAAAATACAACTGTATCAATTCTCATTGTTACATTATCTTTTGTAATAACAGGCTGTGGTGCAAAATCAACTACCTGCTCCTTTAAATTTACTCTCTTGGCTATCGTATCGAGAATAGGTATTTTAAAATGAAGTCCTACTGACCATGTAGTAAGATATCCTCCCAATCTCTCAATAACATATGCATGTGCCTGTGGCACAATGCTGACACATGCTGATATAAGTACCAGTGCCACTACAATCACAATCATAAAAGCAATTGTGCCGCCTAAAATTCCTAATCCTAACATAATTTACCTCCTTATACATCATAATAAATATTTTATTTATCTGCTCTGATTACTATGACTTTAACGCCCTCTACGCGCAGTACCTTTACCATGTCGCCGGCATTAATAATATCATTGTCATCCTCTGCTCTGGCTGTCCATTCCATTCCACTGATAACAACCATTCCTTTTCCTTCGCTATTATTAATATCCTCCAGAACCTTTCCAATCTTTCCTGCCATTTCCTCAACATTAGTTTTTGTTGGATTGCTATTAATATATTTTACTGCAAATGGCCTCAAAACTAAAAGGACTAGAATTGATACTGCTATAAATACCAGTATCTGTACAACAAGATCTGCACCCAGTACTACTGCCAATATTGCTGCAAGAGCTCCTATTGCAAACCAGATGGTTGTAAGTCCAAGTGTTATTATTTCCGCCAATAACAAAACAAGGAATAATACAAGCCACACAATAAGACAAATTGTATCCATATGCATACCTCCCTATTCATTGCCATAAATTATCTGTTATCATTTTAACATATATATTTTTTATTAACAAGTTATAGTCGGTATATGTTTTTAACTTTATTAGTATTATTTTGAAAACTGAATTAAAATTAATAAAATATATGATTTCCTATAATTATGTATGATGTAAGTGAAGTTGCATTTATGCTGCTCTCGGGGCCAAAACTCATATAACCTCCGATATTATTTGTTCCTGAAAGTGCTGCGTTGGCAGCTGTTACTGATTCTGCGTCCGGTCCTGAAGATAATACTGCATCAAGTGAACCATTTGTTGCCGGCCCAAACTGACCTTTAGCGTATATTACGGAAGATATGCTATTGCCATATTTACCACTGTTTAACCGGTTAATAACAACATTGGCAACTGCAAGTTTTCCTTCATATGACTCTGAACCGGCCTCACAATAAACTATGCATGCCAGCAGATACGCATCATCATATGAAACTTCAGCAACAGAGTTCTGCGCTTCTATAGTTTCCTCTGAACCAGCACTTTGAGAATCATCCGTATAATTCACCACTTGTTGTTCCTGCTGAATTTGGGTATCTTCTTCCTGCAATACTTCTGTACTATATTCCGACTGTTCATCTGGCATTTCATCTGACTGCTGTAACTGTGCAGCCTCCTCTGCTGCTGCAGCTTCTTCCTCAATTGAAATTGCTTCATTATATGAAATTTTAACTTCTATATATTTAGAACTTACATATCCGGTTCCACCATCAAATGTTACTTTTGTCCATTCATCACCGGTCTTAATACATGTTAATGTCTCTCCCTGCGCTGCCAATCCAATAATATCACTGTTCTCATCAGCTTCTTTTCTGATTCTAAGGCTGTCCGCCTTAACTGTTGCAATATATACAGCATTTTCCTTAAAAAACATTTCTGCATCTTTACCTATACATATGTATTTTGTAGCAACATATCCTGTCAGGTTTCCTGAAGTAATCTTAGTCCAGTCTTCACCTTCTTCTATAACTGTTCCTCCGGAACCTGCATAAAGCTTACCTATAATTTCTGCATCTGAAGCAGCATCAGCTCTTACACTTAAATAATCATCGACATTTACCATAAATAAACCATCATATTCTGATGCTTCTGTATCTTCGGCAGTTTCGTTCTGTTGTGTAGATATTTCCCCGTCATCCTCAGTAATCTGCACTGTTGTCACCATGCTTTTGGATGATGCAGAAATCTTAGCAACCTCTTTACTGACTGTTTCGCTTTCAATCAGCAGGCAATTATCTGCCTTACCGGATGCATTAAACCAGAAAAGAATAGCAAAAAATGAAAATATCCCAATGTATATTGCCTTATTAAGTTTTTCTAACATTCTTCTTCTTTTGAATCTTACTGTCATTATATTACCATTTTAATTTTATATTTTTTACAAAGTTATGTAAATTGTTACGATTTTGTTAACTTGTTTGGCTATTTTAACAAAGCATTACTGCCTTGTCAACAAAAAAAGCCCCTCTTAATTTTTCTGTTATTATTAATTTTGCACTATATTTTTTTTACCAAATCAATTTATTGGTCAAATTAGACCAATTCAATAGTTTTACCACTAAATCTTGTGTGTACAAAAGTTCTATTTTTGACAAATTTTTTTATAAAAAACTATAACTTCTTATGAAATCATTTTGAATATATTGCTTTTTTACTTTTCTAGTTGTATTATATTTTAAACGAAACATATATATAATTATGTATTAATTTGTTAATTATTTTGTTATTTATTTTAAGGGAGGAATAACTATGGCAACATTAAAAGACACTAAAAAAACTGGTGATACAAAAACAACTGCAGCTAAAGCTGAAGCTAAGAAAGTTGATACAGTAGCAGTTGAAACTAAAAAGGCTGAGCCTGCTAAGAAAACAGCAGTAAAGGTTGAAGCTAAAAAGACTACAGTAAAGGCTGAACCTAAGAAGGCTGAACCTAAGAAGGCTGAACCTAAAAAAGCTGCTGCCAAAAAAACTACAACAAAAGCTGCTAAAAAGTCTGAAACAAAGGCTACGGTATACGTTCAGTATCTTGGTAAAGAATTTGAAGCAAAGGCTGTACTTGATGCTGCTAAATCTGCTTATATCAAAGAAACTGGTGCTAAAGAAGCAGATATTAAAACCATTGATTTGTATATTAAGCCTGAAGATAACGCCGCTTATTATGTAGTAAATGGTAAGTCTGCCGGATCTGTAGCTTTATAATTTACAAATTTATAATTAATTATATGGCTTTATTAGACCAGCAATAAAAATGTGCTCTGTTTCCATATTGTTTAATGGAAACAGAGCACATTTTTATTTATAAATTATTATACTATATATAAATCTATTTAATGTTAAGATATTCGTTTAATTTTGCAGTAAGTTCATCTGCATCAATACCATGAACCATACATGCTTCCTCAAGTGTTTCACCCTGAGCTGATGGACATCCAAGACAATGCATTCCTGAATTTAAAAGAATAGGAATAAGTCCTTCATCAATTCTAATAATATCTCCGATTATCATATCTTTTGAAACTGCCATTTTTATTATCCTCCTATATATAATGATTAATTAATATATAACACATTTCTCATAATAATTCCAGTAGTATTGCTAATCTATATACTTTACTTCTATGCCAAGTTTTTCCGCAAGATTTACTGATGCAATATTATCCCTGTAAGTATAGCATACCGGCTGTGTCTGTAGTTCTTGTATCGCAAACTTAACAATTTCACGACAGGCTTCATATGCATATCCCTGCCTTCTCTTATCTTTTCTTATAATATATCCTATCTCCAATATCTCATTATCTGATACAGAATTGCTTAACCCCGCTTTACCTATTAATTGTCCTGTGCTCTTTTCTATGATTGCCCAATATCCATAATTATAAAATTTATATATTTTATCAATATAGGCACACAAAAGCCTTTGTTCATAGTCCCGGTCGTCATTCATCGGTGGAACATACTGCCTTACCGCATCATCATCATAAATAGTATATAAATCTTCCAAGTCATTTATCTCTATCTCTCTGATTATAAGTCTGTCCGTTTCTGCTATGACCCATGGTTTATCATTAGCCCGGCAAAATACCAGTTCCATAAACTTTCTGTCAACACCATTATAAGATTCAATAAGAAAATCTGCCCCTGAAAGATTCTGATTACCTGAATCCGGATTTATATAACCTGTAACTGCCATCCCGGCTGCCTTTGCCGCCTTGACTCCATTTTCAGAATCCTCTACTACTACACACTCCCGGGGACTTACCTGCAACAGGTCTGCCGCTTTAATAAAAACATCAGGAAATGGTTTTGGTCTTTCTACTGATTCAGAACTTACCAAGATATCAAAATACCTGTATAGTCCGGTTTCTTCCATGGCTCTTTTTATATAATCAATTGGTGATGATGATGCCACTGCAAGCTTCAGTTTGGAATTATACAGCCTCTTTATCATTGCTTCCACACCGTCTATATGTGGAAAACCATTTGCCAAAATATACTTATCCTTTATATCAGCAGCACGCTTTTCTAGTTCCTCTGCTGATACCGGAATATTATAATGTTTTCTTATTTCCGGCCACATATATTTATTAGTTGAGCCTATAAATTGTTTATAATAATCCCATTCTAATCTGCAGCCAAATTCTTTTAATAATGTTTTATTTACTTTATAATGAAGCGCCTCTGTGTTTACCAGCACTCCATCCATATCAAATATTATTGCCTTTAACATTTTTCCGGTTCATCATACTCAACGCCAAATGTCTCAACTGTTACCTTTGACATTCGCTGTGTGTCAAAAGGTCTGTCGTTATAATCTGTTGCTGTGCAGGCAATCTTGTCTACCACATCAAGTCCTTCTATAACCTTTCCAAAAGCAGCATATGCTCCATCCAGATGTGGTGCACTTTCATGCATAATAAAAAACTGGGAACCTGCTGAATTTGGATTCATTGCACGCGCCATAGATAATATTCCTTTTTCATGTTTTAATGAATTTGGAAATCCATTAGAGGCAAACTCGCCCTTAATTCCATATCCCGGTCCTCCGGTTCCTATTCCGTCTGGATCTCCCCCCTGTATCATAAATCCTTTTATTATTCTGTGAAAGATAACTCCATCATAAAATCCCTTATTAATAAGGCTGATAAAATTATTGACTGTATTTGGTGCAACATCAGGATATAATTCAGCTTTTATTATATCTCCGTTTTCCATTTCAATAGTTACTATTGGGTATTTATTATCCATTTTTACTTCTAAATATACTTTATAATAGCTAAAGTATATTGCGCTCCTTTCTACATTCTAATATTAGTGATTATAGTCAATTTGTCATATAATTTCAAGGC
>JBJEMK010000145.1:0-2220 GCA_051879635.1 Eubacterium sp. | reverse complement strand
TCATGCAAAAGCAAATTAATATCTGTTACTGACTTTTTATTTTCTACAATTATACCTATTAAAGCTACTCTGGTTTCCATAAATCTGCTCCTATATACTATTGTTGTGTATATTTTGACACTTTAACTACTTTGGAATAATTTCCATAAACCTTTTTATCATTTACTACTTTATATGCCCTTACTTTGTAATAATACGTTCTGTTGGACAATTTATAATTAGTATAAGTGATAGTACTTCCGCTCTTAACCGTTGCTATCCTCTTATATCCCTTTGATGACTTGGTGGAACGATATATAGCATATCCGTCTGCTCCCGTAACTTTTTTCCACGTAAGATTTATAGTAGTTTTATCTATTCTTTCTGACTTTAAATTAACCTGTTTTGGAACAAACATGGTTTTCCCTGCA
This sequence comes from Eubacterium sp., assembly GCA_051879635.1. Taxonomy (GTDB): domain Bacteria; phylum Bacillota; class Clostridia; order Lachnospirales; family Lachnospiraceae; genus JBJEMK01. The sequence goes on along the minus strand of JBJEMK010000145.1, from coordinate 1,810 downwards.
CTCAGATAACTGTTAAAACTGCTATACTTGCCTAAAGCCCTTACTTTATAATAATATGTTTTGCCACAATATCTGTTAGTATCAGTATACTTTGTAGATGTTACTGTTGCAATAAGTTTATATCCTGTTGTTTTAGTTCTTCTATATATTGCATATCCGCTTGCTTTTGAAACTTTCTCCCACTTAACGGTAATATTGGTTCTTCCTGTCTTCAACCCCTTTGTAGATTTTTTAATTGATGTTATGGCAGGTCTTTCCAGACGTACTTTCACTTCAATAGTAGTATGTACTCCATTTGCGGCAGATACTGTAATAAATGCTCTTCCTGCTGATTTTGCAGTAATATTACCCTCGCTATCTACTGATGCTATTGATTTATCTGAACTGCTCCATGTTATATCTGAATCAGTTGAATCTAATGGATATACTGTAGCAGTATATTTAATTTCTGCACCAATATTAAGCTTAATACTATCTTCTCCATCTATATCTATCTCTTTAGCAGGCTGTTTGACTTCTATATTACATATTGCCTTTACACCTGATGATGTATATGCCATAATTCTTGCAGTTCCAACCTTTAAAGCGGTTACCCTGCCGGTTATTGAATCAACAATTGCAATATCATCATCCAATGTTGTCCATTTTATCTCTTTATTCTCTGCTACATCATTGCTTTCGGTATACATAAACTCTGCTGTCAGATACTTACTGCAAGACTTGTTAAGTATAATATTAGTATCGCTTAAGGCTATTCTCTGGTCTGCAACTTTTTGAAGTTTTTCTGTTTCCTCCTCAGTAATGCTGTATGTCTTTCCTGATAGTACACAGTCTTTTGGGATATATGATATCCCCAGTGGTGATTTATCAAATACTGAAGCAAATATTGTACATGCAGCAAGATAACTTCCCTGATATGACGGATGCTTGCTGTCTGAATAATATAAATCTATATCCGGGTATATATTACTGCACGCATCGAACATATATCCTACAGGAGCTACTACTGCCCCAATTTCATTGCCAATAGTATATGTATTTTTCCCAAGCAGATATAGTCGTTGGTCAGGTGAATATTCATATACCAAATCATCACTGTCTGTCCACATATAATCTATACTATATGAAGGAACCATATAAAGAATCACTTCTGCTCCGGCTTTCTTTGCCATATCTGATATTGTTCTTATGTAAGGATAAGACCTTGTTTCACAATTTACCGTCATATATACACTATTTTCCTGCAATATGACATAATCCCAATCCTGTGTTGTAAGGTATTCATATACCTTACTGCCATATGTATCTGACTGACTTGCATACTTTTTCATAGTATAACTTGATACAGCTACTGTAGTAACATTCACACTCTTTCCATCGGCTTCTGCAAGTCCTTCAAAAATATCCGGAACATTATAATAATAAGTATAACTGTTGCCTATAAATAACACATCAATATCTTGCTGTGTTTCAGAATCTGCTGCCATCACATTTATTGTGAATAATAATGACATTAAAAAAATTATCGTCAATACCCTTATAAATTTCATCTCGCACATCTCCTTATTTTATATTTCATAATAATAATTTATTGTCATAATATCTATACAAAATCCCTTGCACATGTGCAAGGGACCCTATAATAATATAAATGCCGGCGACCGGAATCGAACCGGTACGATGTTGCCACCACAGGATTTTAAGTCCTGCGCGTCTGCCAGTTCCGCCACGCCGGCCTGACAAATGTTATATATGTCAATGGGCAGAGAAGGATTCGAACCTTCGAAGTCGTCGACAACAGATTTACAGT
>JBJEMK010000144.1:0-8704 GCA_051879635.1 Eubacterium sp. | reverse complement strand
GACGGATAAGATTTTCGTTGAAAATATTTCAAAATTTACAGATATAGCATCAGGTAATATAACATATGCGGTGGTTGATGCAGATAACCATATAGCAAAATATACAAGAAAATATAGATACACAGATTATACATCACCGGAGTTTAGTATCACATCTTCGCTTGTATTTTCGCAGGGGACAAGTTTTAACATTCTTGATTATATAACAGCAAAGGACTGTATATCAGGTAATATTACTAATAAAGTAAAGCTCACATCATCAACAATAGATACAAAAACAACGGGAAATTATCAAATTTTCTTAAATGTAACCAACGATTTAGGGGACAGTGTCGACCTGACTTTACCGGTATTGGTTGAAGAAAAGACAGATATGTATTCATCAATAGAATTGTCAGATTATATGATATATGTTGACAAAGGTGAGAAACTAAATTATGAAGACTATATTTTAAGCGCTACAGGATATTATGGAGAAGAAATAAATATCAAAAATGTAAAGATTGACTCAGATGTACATATAAATACCCCGGGTGTGTATACCGTTATTTACAGAGTTACTGATGAAAACAATTTTACGGGAACGACAATGCTTATAGTTGTTGTAAAGGAGTAAATATATAAGTATGGATGAATTAAAGAAAGATTTAAAATACGAAATAGACATGTATAGTATTGTCGTGGATGTATTAAAGAATATCTGGCTTGCAATATTTTCTGCTCTTATATGCGCAATGTTTATGTACATTATTCTGAATCATGTACATAAGGAAGAATATACTGCCAGTGTGACTTTTGCAGTAGGAAGTAATACTTCAGAATCAACGTATAGCAATCTGTCTACAGCCACGCAAATGGCAGATGTATTTACAGAAGTATTTACAAGTGATACATTAAAAACACTTATTGATGATGATTTGGGAGAGAAAACCGATGCAACCATAGAAGCCAGTGTGATTACAGGAACGAATCTTTTGGTAATAAGGGCAGTGGCAGATAAGCCGGACACGGCATTTAAAGTAATTAATTCGGTAATTAATAATTATGGACAGTTGTCAGATTATATATTTAGTAATGCTGTTCTGGAAATTTTAAACAGTCCGAAAGTTCCGTTAATGCCATCAAATTCACTTAATGTGAAATCATTAATAGTTAAAAGTTCAGTTGTTACTTTTTTAGCAGTTATTGCAATTATAATAGTTCTTTCAATTATGCGTGAAACTATAAAAAACGTAAAGCAGGCTGAAAAAGAATTAGAAACAGATATTTTTGAAACGATACGGCATGAAAGCAAAAATAAGACAATCAGGGCAAAGATAAAGAAACAGAACCGAAGCCTGCTTCTCACAGAACCGGTAATAGGGTTTTATTTTAAAGAGGCATTTAATCGTATAAAGGTAAAGATTGAATATTTGTCTGCAACTAAAGGATACAAAACATTTCTGGTAACCAGTGTAGAAGAAAATGAAGGAAAAACAACAATTGCAGCCGATATAGCACTGTCATTGGCGCAAAGTAATTATAAGGTCCTTTTAATTGACGCGGATTTGAGAAAGCCTGCAATATATAAAGTTTTTGAAAAGAAACCTGAGCGTGATAAAGATTTTGTAAGGTATTTAGAGAGCAAATGTTCTATTAAGGATTGTCTTACATATGACAAGCAACATAATTTATATATATTATACAGTTATAACAGTAGAAAGAATTCTATGGAACTGATTTCTTCCGAAAAAATGAAGAAAATAATTTATGCATATAGAAAGGTTGTGGATTATATTATTATTGATACACCACCAATGTCTATGGTGTCTGATACGGAATATATGGCAGATATGGTTGATGCGTCATTATTGGTAGTCCGTCAGAATTATTCGCTTATTGTAGACATTAATGATTCGATTGATGCGCTTAACAGTAGCAAATCAAGTCTGGCAGGATGTATTCTAAATAATGTTAAGTCATTTGAACGTGTCAGAAGTTCATATGATAAATTATAGTATCAGAATTATATAATTATTGATATGCAGTAATAATATCTCAGGAGATTTCAAATGAGTGATATACAGAAAGTACACACAGAAAAAGAATATACCGAAGATACACTGGAATTAGAGATGGATTTGCTCACAATAGCGAGTGATATGTTCAAAGGACTAAAGAAGTTTTGGTGGACAATTCCAATAATGGCACTGATGTTTTCATTATGTATATGTTATACAGAAATCAGCAGCTATGTACCATTATATAAATCTGAGGCAACATTTACCATTTCTGTTCAGTCAGATGCCGGAACAAATGGTCAAAATGAATCGTATTCATATTATTATAATGCATCTACTGCATCTCAGATGGCAACGACATTTCCATATATTCTGAGCAGTGATATTTTTATGGATATAATAAAAGAAGATTTGGGAACGGATGTTGTTAATGGCAGTATTACTGCGACAGCAGTTACTGACACGAATATGTTTACTATTACTGTAACAAGCAATAACCCTAATGATGCATATGATATTCTCATTTCCGTAATAAATAATTATCCGGAGATTGCAAGATATGTAATAGGCGAGACACAGATGAATATGCAGTTGTCTCCAACTGTTCCACAAAAGCCATTCAACAGTATTAACTATAGCAAGGGTATTACCTATTCAATAATAATAGCGTTTATTATTGGACTTATTATTATATTTATATATGCTATTACACGTAAAACTATACGTGTACAGAAGGATATAAAAATTGATTTAAACCAGAAACTTTTAGGAACGATTACTACCGTTCAGTTTAAAAAACATTCAAAAGGTTTTGATGATAGTATACTTATAACTAATCCACATATTCCTGATTTTTTTCTAGAAGCAATTCGCCAGATAAAAATAAGGGTGTTACGTGAAATGGATTACCCGGGAACTAAAGTAATAACTGTAACGAGTAATATGAATGGTGAAGGCAAGAGCATAATTGCTGCAAATCTGGCATTGGAAATGGCAAAAAACGGTAAAAGGGTCGCTTTATTAGACGGAGATTTGAGAAGACCATCAGTTAAAAAGGTATTAAATATTAATCCAGATGAAAATTCTTTGGAAGATATTTTTAAACGTAATAATATGGAAAATGATTTGGTAATAAATAAAAAGTCCGGTCTTATAGTAATAGGTGCAAAAAGCAAAATAGATAATCCGGCAGCTAAAATAAACTCCGTGCAAATGAAGAATCTCATAGAATATCTTCGTAATGAAACAGATGTTGTAATAATTGATACACCACCATGCGGCCAGATAGCAGATTTTTATGAATTATCAAAATATTCAGACGGAACAGTATATGTTATAAAACAGGATTTTGTAAAAAAGAGCCAGATAATTGACTCATTATATAATATGGCAGCTACAAAGGTAAATATAATAGGATGTGTATTAAATATGGCGCAGGTAGGACTGGAAGGTTATGGCTATGGATACTATGGTAAATATGGATACTATGGACGCTATGGTAAATACGGTAAATATGGTAAATATGGATATAGCAGATATGGCTATAGTTATGGAAATATAAGTCACAGACATAATTCCAAAAAAACAGAAGCTGAAAATACAAAATCAGCTTCTGAAGATAAGGAAAATATATTACCTGACATAAACAGTTAACGTTTCCGGCTCAGAATATTTGCCCGCAGTATTAATTGCATAATAGTATATCAGATATTCACCGGCAACTGTTGTATCTACAGAACCATTAATTTCTATCCGGTCGGATATATCACCATCATCAGGGTCCATTGCATATTGAACATATTCCAATGCGTCAAAGGTATCTCCAACAGATATAGTTACGGAATGCTGTATTAGAGCAATAGAAGGACCGGAAAGAATATCTGAAGATAATTTTGTACTTATAGTTGCATTTTTTGTGTCACCAAATGCATTAGTAATAGAAAAAGTAACATCATAAACTGCATTAGCAGTATCGACAACTTTATATGAAAAATATATGTTACCTGAAATATCATTACCATAACCGTCTTCTGCATAAATTAAATCTGAGGATTTCAATATGGGAATAAGATTAGTAATATCGTAATTTTCAAGGGAAAGGTCTGAATCAACAGTAATTGAGGGACCTTCATAATTTTCCAATATAAGAGAACGTTCTCCAGAATATTCCTGAAAGTTTGAATTCATAATTGAGTATTTAATGGTTTTCTGATTGGATTTGTCGGTAGAAATAATCTGATAAGTTACTTTGTCAGAAATATCGCTGCCATCTACATCAGTAGCAGTAACACCTGCAAGAAAATCAAACGAACTTTCACCTGAGTATGTCAGGGTGTCATCAGGAACAGATAAGGAAGTCTTACCCGGCTCTGCAGAAATATTGGAAGTTGAAGTTTTAGAGTTAATTATACGTGATGTTATTTTATTTTCAAATATAAGCATTAATGTAATGATTATAATGCATAGAACGGCAAAAATGTTTCTGATTATAATAAAAAATTTATGCATCGACTTATCTCCTATAGAGGGTATTATATAAATAGTATAACCTTAACAAAGGTGTATTGGCAAGAGGAAAGGAAGGTTTAAATTGATAGATTTACATGCGCATATACTTCCTTTTATGGATGACGGTTCTTCATCAATGGATGAATCTATACAAATGGCACAGACAGCAGTACAAAGCGGTGTCACGGCTATAGCAGTTACTCCGCACAGTTATGCTGATGAAGACTATTTTGCAGACATATATGAAAAGGTTATAAAGCAATTTGAAAATGAGTTATATAATAATAATATAGATTTGAAAATATATCCATCTATGGAGATTTTGGCATGTACGGATATGATAAAACTTCTGGATGAAGGAATCTTTAAAACTATAAACAACACAGAGTATGTACTTGTTGAATTTGATTTTGATGAGGGTATGTGGATGATAAAAAATTACATAAGTGATTTGATTGATGCCGGCTACAGACCAATAATTGCACATCCTGAGAGATATAAAGTTTTACAGCGTAACTTTAATTTTATATATGAATTAATTATGAAGGGCTGCCTTATGCAGTTAAATAAGGGCAGCGTTTTTGGAAGATTTGGCATGCGGTCGCAACAAATGGCATGGGCAATGCTGGAAAATGAAATGGTTCATATAATAGCAAGTGATGCACATACGTCAAAAGTAAGAACTACTGATATGAGTATGATTAGGAATGTATTGGTAAATGAATTTTCGGAGGAATATGCAAATTTGCTGCTTAGAGATAACCCCTACAAGATAGTTACAGGAAAATTAATTAATTAATGAGGAAAATATGGACAAGCATTATAAGTTAGTATTGGATATTTTGAAAAGTTTCGTATCAAATAGTGAAAGTAATACATTTGTGCGTGACAAATGGGCATTTGAAGAAATCAATTGGGACAAAGTATATACAATAGGCATCAGTCAAAAACTGCTGCCTATGCTTTACGATGTATTGAATCGTGAAGGGTATAAAGATATACTTCCTGAAGAACAAAAACTCCTATGGCGACAAATGGTAATGGTACAGCTTTCTGAGCAGGAACGAAAGAATGCAGGTTTTTTAGAAGTATATGATTTACTTACAAAAGAGGGAATTAAAGTTGTATTACTAAAAGGAATGTTATTTCAAGAACTTTATACTAACCCGGCCAGCCGCATTTCAAGTGATGAAGATGTATGGATAAGACATAAGGATTTTTTGAAAGTACATAAGCTGTTAGAGCAAAAAGGACTTATATGCAAAAAAAGTGACATTGAAAGTATAGATATAAAAAACGAGAAAGATATATCATATATTTCTAAGGATAGGGGCACTCACATTGAGGTGCATGTAAATTTATTTGAGAAGGATGAAGAACTATATGAGGATATGAATCTGGAACTTAGCGGAAGCTTTGACAGAACAATAGTAAGGCAGATTAATGGAAGAAACATCAACTGTATGGCTCCGACAGATGAATTCATATATTTATTCTTTCATATGTATAAGCACTTTATAAATCAGGGTGTAGGTATAAGACAGATAATGGACATGATGTTATATGGAATGAAATATTCACAAAGTATTGACATGGACAGAGTGCGGGAAACATTAGATAAGTTTGCAGCATATTCAATGCTTCAGTACATAATACAGATTGCGGATGAATATTTAGGCATAGATATGAAGTCATTTAGGAAAAAAGATTGCTTCAAGACAGAATCTGGAGTGGGGGAGCATCTTGTATCAGATATTCTGGCGGGAGGAATATATGGGCAGGCAATTGAGGGCCGTCTTCACGGAGCTTCCATTACAAAACATGCAGTATTTAAATCAAGAGGCAATAGAACAAGTGCAACTCCTATGATGAATGTAATTTTCCCACCATACAGATATTTGGTAAACAGAGAGCCTATGTTAAGGAAATATCCATGGCTGTTACCGGTTGCATGGGTAAAAAGAATATATATATATATGAAAGGGAGCATAGGATATACAAATCATATAAAAGTATCACGCAATGAAGGAAAACAACGCCTGGAACTGTTTAAAGAACTGGGGATTGTGTGTAAAGATGAAGAAATTTTTTAGAATAAAAAAACAGGTACGCATAGCGTACCTGTTTTTTAAAAATTTTGCTGTATTATTTAGCTTCTGATAATTTTTTGGCTGATACTAAAGCTACTCCTGCTGCTGAAACAATAGCAACATATGCAAGTGTCATATCAACACCTGTCTTTGGAGATGTTTTAGAATCGTTATCATCCTTTGCTGCATCATCATCATTAGTATCTGCGATTGGGCTTTCTGCTGCCATAACTGATACTGCTGAAAATGTTAAAGCTAATGATAATACAAATAATAAAAATGCTTTCTTCATTATAAGTCAACCTCCTAATAATACTGTACAATATTACACATTACAAACAGTATATCACGAATATGCGATGCTTGTAAAGTGAAAATTGTAAATATATAGTTAATCAATCTCGTTATAATATATTTCCAGTATAAGTTCATATAATGCAGTTTTATCTACATTAAATTCTGCATATTCCTCACCTTGGATGACTTCGCCTTGGATTGTTTTGATGTCCAAAGTAGTATCTGATGTGCCAAGGTAACTTGAAGCCAGATAAGATACCTGGCTGATTCCTAAATTAGTAACAGAATATTCATTTACTGTATTGTAAAGGCTAAAAAAGTTCCCCAGATTACTCTTAAGTGAGTTTATAGTTTTATTCATAAAAGCATTTAAAAATTGTTGCTGTCTGATAATACGTGCATTATTTGAATCAAGAGTGCTTGTATCCCTGTATCTTAAATATGCTACAGCATCCTCACCTGCTAAAGTAACTGTTTCTCCGTTTTCATAATTTTCAAAACAATCTTCATTGACTGTAACAGTTACCCCACCAACCTGTGCTGTAATTGCAGAAATAGCATCAAAGTCCATTACATAATATGAGTTAATCGGCAAACCATAAAATAATCGTGAAACAGAGGTAAGCAGATTCTCGCAGCTTGAAGTGTTTCCGTCTCCATATGCAAATGCAAGACATAACTGTTCATTAACCGTCTCTACATATTCTCCATTAGTATTATAAATATCAACGTCGGTCATCGAGTCTCTGGAAACTGAAATTAAAGTACATTTTCCCGTTTTTGTATCAAAAGCAATAAGGGCTATAGAATCAGCCTGTCCGGCAGTACCTACAACATCGGTACCCAGTCCGAATTTGTCAACACAGGCAAAAAGTATGGTGGTCATATTTTCATTATATTTATATGTTTTTCCCTTATAGGTAACCGTAAGCCCTTCATCTGTAGTATCTACATCTAAATTATCAGGAGAAGAAATACCTGTATTATTATCAAGTAAACTGTGACGCCCCTCATTATTAATAAAGAAATATGCTGCTAAGATTCCGGCAGCTAATGTGAGTAATACAATAATAATTATGAGGATGGCTTTGAGCCACTTTCTGCTTCTTTTGTTATGTTTATTATGACGTCTGCGACGACGATTTACATATTTATTGCCATTTTTGTCATACGTATATTTGTTATAAACATGTACACGTTCAAAGACATCAACGGAATCATCATTAATATTCGGATTGTTTGTATCATCACCAAAGATATCTTCTTCGGTAAGTATGTCATTATTTTTATTATTCTGTGAGTTCATCGTCTTTTAATACTCCCAACACTAAATATCTATAGTTACTATTATTACCACAAGTACTGAGGACTAAAATGTTATCTTCAGTAGTTACCTCAATATCTTTATTAATATTACCCGAATCGTTTGCAGCAAGAGAAACATCATCAATAAATTCCTGTAATTCAGTATTACTTGAAAAATCAAATGTATTAAGAATATGTCTGTTGCTATATGAGGTTGCAGCAAAAATCTTATATGTCAATATATGGCCTTTTGTGTATATATAAATATCCTGATATTTATCAAAAAATTCTTTGTTCTCAAAATTATGAAGAGAGGCAAACATAGAACCATCCAGCATATTGTGTCCATACAAGACAGTTACAGGATCAGAAAAATCTTTTGAATTTTTCTTTTCACAATAAATTGTTCCGGAAAATTTATAATTGCCTTCGTAGTCATGTGTAAGGTAAAATGAATCGCCGGTATTTTTTCCGGGACGTGCAATTATATGATCTACATCAGTT
>JBJEMK010000143.1:0-31551 GCA_051879635.1 Eubacterium sp. | reverse complement strand
ATGTGGTCGTCTTCATTAATAGTACCACCTACTGCACATAAACTGTTATGACAGTTTGTAAGTACATATGGTACAGGGAATTTTTCAAGTCCTGATGCTCTTGCTGTCTGAATTATACCTACAAATGTAATATCATGTGATGTAAGCTTGTCAAACTTAATCTGTAACTTGTCCATATTTCCTGAAGTATTATGGGCCTGTAATATATTATATGCCATAGTACCTTTTGCAGCATCTTCCTTAGATGTAAACCTGCCTTTGGCCTTTGCCTTTATAAGTTCCTCTACTCCCTCACTATCCTCTATAACTTCCATACCACCTAAAAGGTATGCTCCACCTTTACTTAATTGAATCATAAATGTCCTCCTGAATGTAATAAATTACTATACATAGTTCTTATAATTATACTGTTTTTTAGGCATTAATGCAATGCTTAATATACTCTTTAATAATTTGCCATAAGTACCATTATGTGCAATTCTTATAAAGGTTTTTTAATAATGTTAGTAAATATATCAATAGACTATTTCTAACAAAAAATGGTATAATGAGTTTAATTAACGATTAGTAGCTTATAATATAATTATAGGAGGTTTTTATGAACACAAATACACTATTTAAGAAAGGAATGTGTCTTATCTTATCTGCCGTTATGGTGTTTTCTTCCGGATGCTTTGAGTCAGTATCTGTTAATATAGGTTTTTTAGATACCAAAGCTGCAGCGGAACCATCTTTATATGACAGCAGTACTATAGTCGATTCGACTATTATTCCTGACACTGATCTTTTAATAGCTCTTAAAAACATTATTAATGACGGAAATGAATTTACTTTTGGAGATATGCAGAGTTATGACGGAAGTATGGATTTTTCCGATTATACTAACATTTCTGACATAACCGGTCTGGGATTTGCAGTCAACGCTTCAAGTATTAACTTGTCCGCTTGCAACAAAGTTACTACTATCCCTGAAAGTGAATTTAACCAATGTACTTTTACTACAATTGAACTCCCACCGGGACTTGTTGAAATAGGTGCCGATGCTTTTTCATATTGTAAGAATCTTACAACCGTAGATTTACCTGACACTCTTAAAATAATAGGAAAAGAAGCTTTCTATTCCTGTTCTGCACTTAATAATGTAGATTTACCGGATGGATTGGAAAGGTTAGGTAATTTTGCTTTCTCAGCATGTACCTCTCTTGAATCTGTTGTTATTCCGGATGGTTTGGATTCATTCAGTGAAACCAGTCTTATCGCAGGAATAGGTTCAAATGTTTATGACGGCTGTACTTCACTTTCAAGTATTACTTTGTCTTCAACTATGACAGCAATTCCTACTGCTTTTTTGAAAAACACTACCAATCTGACCAGCATCTCAATTCCTTCATCTGTTGCAAGTCTGGGTGCACAGGCTTTTGCCGGATGTGGCATTAATGAAATTGATTTATCAGACTGTTCAGCTCTTTCTGTTGTTTCAGTACAGGCATTTTCAGCTTGTCCTAATTTAAAATATGTGGATTTACCTCAATCCGTTACAAAAATTGATGAAAAGGCGTTTTATCAATGTACCGGCATTGATAACATTGACTTTTTAGGAAACCTGACGAATCTTACTACAATAGGGAATTATGCATTCTCAGGCTGTTGTCAAAAATCAACTGTAGATGAGTATGTATATGCAACAAATACAAATAATTACTATTATACATATACAGGTTTAAAGAATGTTGTTATTCCTGAAAATGTTACTACTATAGGAACCGGCGCATTTGCATATGACTATGCTCTTGAAACTGTAGAATTTAAAGACTTTTCAGTCCAACCTATTTTAAAAACTGTCAAATCTATAGGTTCACTTGCATTTTATGAATGTTCTGCATTAACAGATGTTATTTTGCCGGAGGATGGAAATACAAACATTAACGTTACTGTTGAAATAGGTTCAAAGGCATTTCAAAAATGTTATGTCCTAAGCAATATCAACTTTCCTTCTACCCTTACAACTATTGGCGATGAGGCTTTTTCAGAATGTTCTGTCACAAAGCTAAAGCCTTCAGGAACAGCAACCACTTATTATTGCTATAGTCTTGATGATGTTATTTCCAATGAAGATAATGGTGGCGATTATACAAGATTCTATTCCAAATGGGATGCCAATTATTATGGTCTTACATATGCATATATTGATACATCACAGCTATATACAAAAGTATCTGCTTTAGGATTGGATTCTGATGCTAAGGAGGGCACAGATTATTATTCAATTGTTGTTCTCAACACTTCAGGCTCTACAAAAGTATATGAACAGCATAATTTTGGGTTAACAAACATTGATTTATCATCTAATACTATGCTTACTTCTATAGGTGAAGGAGTCTTCTCATTGTGTGGTAATATTCAGTCGGCAGCTCTTCCTTCAAATTTGAAAGAAATTCCTGCCAAAACCTTTAAAGATTGCTTCCTGAAGATTTATTATGCTAATGGCACAGCAAGCGGTTCATATACCAGTATAAACACCTTTACGTTCAGTAATTCAGTTACCTCCATTGGTAATTATGCATTTTACAGATGCTATAAGCTAAATCTAAACGATGCTCTCTCAACAAAAACTGAGGCTATTGGTAATTACGCATTTTATCAATGCTACTGTATCGGAGGTCTTACATTCCCTGCAACATTAATATCTATTGGCAAGGAAGCTTTTAAATCAGCGCTTTCATTATCATATGTTGATTTTAGTAAATGCTCAAAGCTTGAATCTATGGGTTCTTCTGCATTTGAAAGCACCAGTATATCCAGTTTCCTTATGAATGTAAATTGCCCTTGTACAGCAATTTCAGCAAAAACAACGTATAACTGTCTCTCACTTTCAGATGTAAGATATGGCAATAACGTTAAGACTGTAGCTGCCAATGCATTAGGTGTATGTCCTTCACTTAGAACAGTCAGTGCTTCATCTGTAACGCAGTTTAACTCAAAAGTATTATATGGCAGTGAAGGTGGCGTTTATACATACACTATGCCAAGTTTTACAATCAGAAATACAACTGAAGACATATCATTAGCTTGTAATTACGGCACATACCTGATGGATATAAATACTGCAACATACGTTAGCGACACATCTGACTTTAATTGTAAAATTAATAAAGTAAAGGTTGGAGATTATGAATTTGAATGGGACGATTCAACCGGTGAATTAGATGGCAGTGACAATGCATATGCATTGCCTTCAGTTGCTATTGCAAAAGCAAATAGCTTGAGTTATTATGCTTTAACACTAACAGGAAATGGTGAACCGACTCCTTCCACTCAGAAACTGGAAGTTGAACTTGCTCTTACATTCGAGATTTGTACTATTGACAGTGTACCGGTTTATGCTACTTGTGCAAGTAAGATTTCTTACAATTTAGACGTTGTTCAAACTCCTTGCGAATCCATTACATGCGATACGGTATATCTTAATAAAGCAAAGACAGGTACCACTGTTACAATTTCTCCTGTAATTACTCCTGTCGATACTACAGATACTATAACATGGGAAGTTGAAACAAACTCGGAAAATATTACTCTTACACCTTCAGCAGATGGCATGACAGCAACTGTACTTCCTACCGGCAATGGTTGTGGAGGAAGCAAAATAAACATATATGCAGGAAATACTCTTATGTGCTCATTCTACGTATATGTATATGCTCCAACTTCAGGAATTAGTTTGAGCTCTACTTCTATTGATATACCTTATAAAGATACAGTACAGGGAACAGCTACTCTTTCCTTTAATTCAGCATATTATGAGCTAGACGGCGAAGAGTTAGATTATCCTGTATTTTCATCCAGTGATGAAAGCATTGTAACAGTAACACAGGGAACAACAACTTATGATTCTTCAACTCATAAAAAGACTACTGAGTTTACCTTATATGGTAAAGATGTAGGAAGTGCTACTATTACAGTTGTTTCTGCTACTTCTGCGCAAAAGAAAACCATTACCGTAAGGGTTGCATCTGCTGATATAGGCATAACTTTAGCTGATTCTGAAAGCAATGCTATAAATAATAACGATACTATATATTTAGATGGTAAAATATCAAAAGTTTTTTCATATGATTTTACAGAGTCAGTAGGTACATACAAAGTTACTTCTGAATCATCTTCTGATAGTATTACAACTTCTGTTAATACATCAAAGAAAACTATTACTATTGGAGGAACAGCAAGAGGAACATATACTTTGGCTTTATATCCATACGTAGCAAGTATTGATAATGCCATTAACCTTAAAGTAAAAGTACTGGCACCTATTAGTACTATTAATATGAAAACTCTTGAACTGTATCCAGGAAGTTCAGATTATATATGGAACTATATGAGAAATGTTTTCTATACATCTGCGACCGAAGACATTACCCAGTTGAACTCCGGTTGCAGTTCTTCTGAATGGGATGCCTTTATGGATGGAAATGTTGAATTTATCTCCAGTGACACATCAATTGCTACCGTAAATAAATATGGAAAAGTTACTGCTGTTTCTGAAGGAACCGTTACTATTACATGTAATGCATATGATCCTTTAGATTCAACAACTGTCGTTAAGTCATCAACAAAAACCGTTAAAGTATTAACTCCTACAAATATCAATACATTAACTTATACAAGTGTTGGAACATACCAATATACAGGAAAACAAATCAAGCCATCTATAACTATTAAGGATAGTCGTACATTGTTAACAGCCGGAACAGATTATACTATTTCATATGGTACAAATAAGTCTATCGGCAAAGGAACAATTACAATAAAGGGTAAAAATAAATATACTGGAACACGTACAATTTCGTTCAATATTATTCCTAATACTCTGGCTAAGCCTGTATTTAAATCAAATACACAAAAAACCGTTAAATTATCGTGGACGGCTAAAAACTCTGACGTAACCGGATACCAGGTTTATATGTATAATTCTTCAACCAAAACGTGGGTTTTGAAAAAAACTACTACGTCTACAAGTTGTAAGATTACAAAGCTGACACCGGGAACTAAATATAAATTTAAAGTACGTTCTTACAAGGTTGTAAGCGGAACTAAATATTATAGTGCATTTTCACCTGTGCGTACTACATGTACAAAACCTAAACGTGCCACTATTTCAGGTGTCACTGCATTATCCGGTCACAAAATTAAAATTACATGGAAAAAAGTCAATGCAACGGGTTATGAAGTTTATATGTCTACAAAAAAATCCCGTGGTTATGTCAAGATTAAAACTACCAAAAAGACATATTTCACTAAAAAGTCACTTACTTCCGGTAAAAAATACTATTTTAAAGTACGTGCTTATGTTAAGATTGGAAGCAAGAAATACTATGGTAAGTTTTCCAAAGTAAAATATAAAAGAGCAAAATAAATATTAAAAGGGAGATATTACCTCATGGTAATATCTCCCTTAGCTTTTCTATATTTCATTTCGATACCTTTCTCTTTGGAAATCTACCATGACTTTTTCTCTTTAGAACTATCATGCTTTGTTTTACGCTCTTCCACCATCTGAACAAACCATTCCACCATTGCAGGATCATAATGCGAAAAGAAAGAGCTTGTCTTAGTATCTAATTCTGCAATTCTTGCCATATCATCTTCAGCCAATTTAAAATCAAATACGTCAAAATTCTCAACCATTCTTTCATAATGAGTTGATTTTGGAATTACAACTACACCTCTCTGAATATTCCAACGAAGCATAATCTGTGCTGTACTTTTTCCATATTTATTTCCAATATCTATAAGCACCTGATTTTCAAAAAGTCCACCTCTGCCCTCGCCGAATGGTGCCCATGCTTCAATCTGTACTCCATATTTATCCATATATTCTTTTGCAAGAATCTGCTGGTTAAGTGGATGTGTTTCCACTTGATTTACCATAGGTCTGATACGAGCAAAGCTTGCAATATCAACCATTCTGTCTGGGTAAAAATTTGAGATACCAATAGCTCTTATTTTTCCTTCTTCATATAAATCTTCTAATGCATGCCATGCCCCATAGTAATCTGCAAAAGGTTGATGCAATAAGCATAAATCCAGATAGTCTGTCTGTAGCTTCTTTAAAGATTCCTCTACAGATGCCTTGCATTCATCATATCCGTAATGCTCCACCCATACTTTTGTAGTAATGAACAAATCTTTTCGTGGAATACCAGACTTCTTTAGTGCCCGTCCCACTTCCTCTTCATTAAAATAGCTTTGTGCAGTGTCGATAGCACGATAACCTGCCTTTAATGCATCTAATACACATCTTTCACATTCATCCTTTGTTACCTGATACACGCCATATCCTAAAATAGGCATTTTAACTCCGTTACTTAATGTTACATATTCCATACTTACTCCTCCATCTTATGTTTTTATTTCCAAAACACATTCGCTTATTTAAAATCCACCTGAGAATTTTTTATTACAGACTTTCCTCAAGTATTTGAATAATATCTTCTTTTGTGAGTTCCTTATATCCACCGGACATTACCAAGACATTCTCTGCAATTTGTGGAATCATATCTTTAGACACTCCTAATTCTGAAATATTAAGTGAAACACCTAGTTTTCGCATCCAGCCTTCCATTTTGATAAGACCTTCATTGGCTATTTCTGCATCTGATTTATTCTCTGTATCTACATCCCATACATTTATTGCAAAACGCTTGAACTTTTCAAGTCCATAAGGCATAATGAAGCGATAGTATGGCAGTGATACAGCAGATAAAGTCATCCCATGTGTTGCATTAGTAATCCCTCCAACAGACTGTCCCAGCATATGCACCATCCAATCTGTTGATTTGCCTTTTGCAACTAACGTATTCAGTGCCCATGTTGCTGTCCACATTATATTGCTTCTTGCTTCATAGTCTTTAGGCTTTTCTATAGCTGCCAAACTAGCTTTTATAAGAGAACGCATTAATCCTTCGCTAATGTAATCACTTGTACAGTCATCATTCCCAGAAAAATACTGTTCACAGATATGATTAAAAGTATCATAGATACCGGCTACCATTTGTTCATATGGCAATGTAAATGTATAAGTTGGGTCTAAGATTGCAAATTTCGGCATGATAGATTCGTCCTGGAAAGCATGCCCAATCTTTTGCTTCGTGGCTGTGTTTGTAATAACAGCCCCTGCATTCATTTCTGAACCGGTACCAACCATCGTGAGAATACATCCCACGGGTACTACCTCACAATCCGGTTCTTCAAAACGAAGGTAGTATTTCTCCCACGGATCCTCCTTACAATTAATTGATACTGACAATGCTTTCGAATAGTCACAAACAGAGCCACCACCAACTGCGAGAATAAAATCTGCATTATGCTTTCTGGCTATTTCACTACCTTCATAAAGCTTATCAAGCGTTGGGTTAGGCATCACACCCGAAATTTCCGTAATATTTTTATCGTGATGCTTTAAGATACTTATAACTTCATCATATATGCCATTCTTTTTAATAGAACCGCCACCATAAACAAGAACAATATTGTTACCATATTTTTCTAATTCTACATTTAGCTGCGCAATTGAATTTTGTCCAAAGTACAATTTTGTAGGATTGCAATAAGTAAAATTTCCTAACATTTTGAGTCCCTCCATTATTTGATTTTTTCTGCAATTGACAGAAACTAATTAATTCAATATAATCATTATATTCCCTAAAGCTAACTTTAGGTCAAGCTTTTAAAAAATTTTTACAAGGAAATAAAAATATGTATACAATAGGACAGATATCAGAAATGTTTAAAATACCGATTTCAACATTGCGTTATTATGACAAAGAAGGGTTATTTCCCAAAATACAAAGGGAGTCCGGAATTAGAAAATTTGATGAAAGCGAAGTAGAGGCAATAAGAATGATTGAATGCTTAAAGAAATCCGGTCTAAAGATTAAGGACATCAAGCTTTTTATGCAATGGTGTGTCAAGGGAAGTGAAACTTATCCTTTGCGCAAAGAATTTTTTGAAAATCAAAAACAAGTTGTAGAACAGGAAATAAACCGATTAAATCAGGTTTTAGATATGCTTAAGTTTAAATGTTGGTATTATGAAGAGGCAATAAAAAATGGAAACGAGGATAAATTGCGCTCTATGCTTCCTAAAGATATGCCTGATGATATAAGAAAATCCTATATTAACTCACACAGTTAAACACTAAAACAAATGTTATACTAAATCACGTTTAATTAATATATTAAAAGTTTTATAAGAGGAGCTTTTATGTTTAGAATCTGGGGAAAAATATTTAAAAACAACCATATGCTTTCAGATACTGTTATCTGCATACATGATGCGAAAATGACTCGCACTCATAAGATTTTTAATGGTCTGGAACAAATATGTATGGAATTGGATCTTGGGCTTCCCATTTGGCTCGATACAAATGTATCTGAGTTTAAAAAGGTTGCCAAAACACGTTTTAGACAAGACAGCTTTATAGAGCATATCGACTTTGATTATCTTGAGATACAAATTATTGAAGAGGATATAGAATAATATTTGTGAGGTATATATTTTGAAAAAATCACTTACAAAAACACCTGTTGTATGCATACTCGCATTAATTTGCTGTCTTTTATGGGGCAGTGCGTTTTCATGCGTAAAAATTGGCTATAGATTGTGGGAAATTGCTTCTGATGATACTGCTTCTAAAATTCTATTTGCAGGAAACAGATTTTTACTGGCAGGAATTCTTACTATATTTATTGGCAGCCTTACTTCTCATAAATTTATTAAACCTCAGGCTGATTCTTTCGTATTAATTATTAAATTATGCTTTTTACAGACTGTAATTCATTATATTTTCTTTTATATAGGCCTGGCTAATACCTCAGGAGTAAAAAGTTCTATATTGGAATCTACAAGTGTATTTGCCTCAATATTAATCGCATCTCTTTTATTGAAAATGGAAAAACTTACATCTGCCAAAATAGCCGGATGTGTACTGGGTTTTGCCGGAATTATTTTACTCAATCTTTCGGGGCTTTCTTTTGATTCTTCATTTTCACTATTTGGTGAAGGCTTTATAATTTTATCTGCAATTATGTCTGCATTATCGTCTATATTCTTAAAGAGATATTCTAAATATGAAAACCCCGTTGTTCTAAGTGGCTATCAGTTTGTTCTCGGCGGTCTTATTCTTATAATAATCGGTTTTATGATGGGTGGACGTTTTAATACATTTTCATTGCCTGCAATACTTATGCTTATTTATCTTGCTTTTGTTTCATCTGTTGCCTATTCCCTATGGGGAATCCTGCTAAAATATAATCCTGTGTCTAAAATTGCCATTTTTAGTTTTATGAATCCGGTATTTGGGGTTCTTTTATCCGCAGTTTTACTTGGAGAAACCACACAGGCTCTTGATTATAAAAACTTCATTGCGCTAATATTAGTATGCTTTGGAATATACATAGTAAATAAAAAAAATTAATTTTTTATATGGTTATATTTTCCATTTTATTTTACACAATAGTATCAATATTGTATAATTAATTAACAGAAAATAAAATAGGTAATTTTGAAATTTTCTAAACTTGCTAACAATCTTGATTAAAAAGGAGTAAGGAAAAGATGAATGAGAATGTAAAAAAAATAGGTCGCAAAATACTGACAGTGAATCCTATGATTTATTTTTTTATATTATCTGTGTGTACATTCTTTTTAGTAGAGATATTAAATGATAGTATATGGTTTTTTGAGGCGGGGCCACTTCAGACACGGATATTTTTTATGGTATTAAATATATATATTTATTATGTTTTCTATTTATTTATTTATGTGGTTACAGGCAATATTACTGTGTCCAGTATCTTGGGAATGTCCGTGTTTAATATTTTTGCATTGATTAATTATTTTGTATGTACTTTTCGGGGACAAGCATTTCGATTTTCGGATATTTTTTCTGCAAAAACAGCTGCCAATGTAGTTTCAATGTATAAGTTTAAACTTGCTAAGGCACATATTATATGGGGTATACTTCTTGTTTTTACGATTGTTTTTTGTGTACAATACCTAAAAAAATTGAAAAATAGAAAAATTGTTAATACTATGAAATCAAGAATAATTTTATCTGTTATATATTTAGTTATCATTATAGCACTGTTTCGGTTTGATTATTCTGTTTTAGGACTCAATTCGTTTGATGGGTGGAATGCAGGAGGATATATCATATACTTTTTGGATTCAGCAAACTTACAAAAGATTAAGAAACCGGAATGTTATGAAAGAGAGAAATATAAAGAGATTAGTAAGGTGACCGTCGAAAATATCCAGAAAAAAACAATGCCTAATATTATTGTAATTATGAATGAAAGCTTTTGCGATATAGAAAGAATTACAGATATTGATACAAACAAGGATGTTTTGCCGTTTTTTCACGAGTTTGTTCAACGAGATAATATAATAGAAGGCAATGTATATGTTTCCGTTTATGCCGGAAACACAGCCAATACAGAGATGGAATTTTTGACAGCATCAACTCTGGGATTTTGGGGAAAAGAGAATCTATGTTACTCAATTGGTTATTCAGGACATTTAGATATTTTACCAAGATGGATGAATGAATTAGGATATACTACTTATGGAATTCATCCGGCAAGGGGAGAAAATTATATGAGAAAAGATATATATGAAAAAATGGAATTCAAAAATAAATTATTTATTGAAGATTTTATTGAAAAAAATGTAAAAGTAATACAGTATCCAAATGCAAGCTATTTTTTGAAGAATATAGTAAACGATAGTGATAACTATCAGTTCTTAACAGATATTGCAAAGGAGAAGGAAGAACCGATATTTATATTTAATACGACCATTCAAAATCATGGCGGTTACCAGTGGCGCGAACTTGCTGATGTTAAGATTCAGAATGAAAATTTAGATAATGATTTTCAAAAAGATATTAATGAATATCTAACATTACTAAATCAGTCAGATGCTGCATTGAAGGAACTGATATCTGAGATTGAAACTTGGGAGGAAGATACAATCGTTTTATTTTTTGGAGATCATCAGCCTCTTATTACAATTAATTTAGATCAAGAATTGGATTTAGATTTAAGCGCAAAAGATTTTTATAATGTTCCGTTTTTTATCTGGGCAAATTATGAAATTGAAACTAAGCACAATGTAAATACAAGTGCAAATTACTTACAAAATATACTTCTAGAAGCATCCGGAATCGGATTATTAAATGAATACCAGGAATATGTATCGGATGTGCAGAAGGAATATCCGATACTAACACCAATATATACAGAAGATAAAAATGGAAATCAAGTAGATTTTGATGAACTATTACAACAGGAGAATAATTTGATAAAAGAGTATTATAGCCAATCATATAAAATTATATATGATGCAGATAACTAAAAACCATCTTTTGCTGTATTTATTCTGTATCACAGGCTGAATAGTACATAAGTACCAGGGCAGAATCTATTAAAAAGACCATATAATGAGTGGTTTTTGTGATAGCCACCAATTATATGGTCTTTTACATTGTTGTAAATTTATAATACTTTTTATAATCTCTTTAAAAGTTCTTCTCTTTCTTTTTCATATCCAGGTTTGCCAAGCAATGCAAACATATTACGCTTATAGCTCTCAACACCCGGTTGGTCAAATGGATTAACTCCAAGAACATATCCACTTATACCACATGCAAATTCATAGAAATAGAATAGTTCTCCCAGATAAAATTCATTTTGTTCAGGAATATTTACCAACAGGTTTGGAACATTACCGTCTGTATGAGCCAGCCTTGTTCCATTCATAGCACTCTTATTTACAAAATCAACACTCTTACCTGCCAGATAATTAAGTCCATCAAGGTCTACAGGCTCCTCCTGCATAATAATTTCACACTGTGGTGTTTCAATATTAATGACAGTCTCAAACATAATCCTTGCGCCATCCTGAATAAACTGTCCCATTGAATGTAAATCAGTTGTAAGATCAACTGCTGCCGGGAATATACCTTTCTGGTCTTTACCTTCACTTTCACCATATAACTGTTTCCACCATTCGCCTATATAATGAAGACTTGGTTCATAGTTAGCTGTTATCTCTATATTTTTACCTTTTCTAAGAAGGATATTTCTTACTGCAGCATATTTAAGTGCATCATTCTGTGCAAATTCTGCACTAATTGCATGCTCTCTTGCACTTGCCGCACCTGCCATAAGTGCATCTAAATCGGCCCCGCTTACAGCTATAGGAAGAAGCCCTACTGCCGTAAGTACCGAAAAACGTCCACCAACATCATCCGGAACTACAAAACTCTCATAACCTTTTTCGGTGGCAAGGTTTTTAAGTGCTCCCTTAGCCTTATCTGTAGTTGCATAAATTCTCTTTGCAGCTTCAGCTTCACCATATTTCTTTTCAAGCATTTCTTTAAAAATTCTAAATGCAATTGCAGGTTCTGTAGTTGTTCCTGACTTTGATATAATATTTACAGAAAAATCCCTATCACCAACAACATCCATTAAATGCTTAATATATGTGCTGCTTATATTATTTCCGCAATAGTAAATTTCAGGAGTCTTTCGTACTTCCTTTGAAACTGAATTATAAAAATTGTGTCTTAAAAATTCAATTGCAGCTCTTGCCCCAAGATATGAGCCACCGATACCTATTACTAATAAAACCTCTGAGTCGCTCTGTATCTTCTTTGCTGCTGCTTTGATTCTTGCAAATTCTTCTTTGTCATAATCAACAGGAAGGTCAATCCAACCCAAAAAATCATTTCCTGCACCTTTTTTTGAAAGTAATAGTTCCTTAGCATCCATTACAATCTTTTCCATATTTTTCATTTCATTATCACTGATGAAAGAAGTTGCCGCTGAGTAATCAAATGTTACCTTTGCCATTTTTATTCTCCTTTTTCTATACGTAAATCTAAAATTTTCCTACTTATTATATCCTTTAGCAAATGTAATATCAAGCATTTAAATGTTTTTATTGAAAAAATTCATTTAAAATTTCATTTATGAGTTTTTCCCTTTGTGCATTATTGTTATAATTAACAATATTTTCCTGACCGTCTTCACTGCTTATGGCTGTTTCATCCTCTGATTCTTTTTGTATTTCTAATGTTGCTGTCTGCGTTCTATAGGCTTTGGGAGCTATTACATTTTCCAGTAAATCCAGAATTGCATTTACAAGCACACGATGACTATACTCGGTATCTGCCCATTTACACATTATTTCCAATGCAAATGCCGCAAATGTTCCAAACATAATATATCCAACTATCCATACATTTTCACCTCCGGTCACATAAATGGCTGCTCCTCCTATGCAACCTGCTACAACACACATGAGTGCGCAAAAATCTGCTATATGATTAAGTGCATTAAGAGTAAATCCCATAAATCTGTATCGATATAAGTAGCGATTAATCATTGCTGTCGGATTTATAACGTTCCCATTAATTCTTATGCTTGTTTCATATTTCATTACAATCTGCTTAAGAGTCTTTGACTGCGATTTTGAATTTCGTTTTAAATATCCTTCAACCTTCATCATAAGCCATGCATATGCCATCTTTGTTATGGACATAGATATTACACCCACAAAAAAAACAGCTCCTACAATGCATGCAAACTTTTTTGCATCGGTAAGCATTGGTGCTGTCTTTTGTAAAAAGTTCAATATAAAATTATTAAATTGCTGCAATAAAACTATTCCCCCATTTCTTCTCAGCATGTTAAAGCTGTTTTATAAATTATACCCCATATAACTGTCAAATTAAAGATTGTACCGTAAAAATCGTTCGTCAAAAGAACCTAAAAAATGACAATCAACAATATTTAATCATCTCTTTTAACAAATTAACTGAATGTTTTACTGCCTGTTCTTCAAAAACCTTATAATCCATATGCGCGCTATTGTCTGCCTTGTCAGAGATTGCTCTCAAGATTAAAAACGGAACTTCATTAAGATATGCTGTTTGTGCAATTGCTGCTCCTTCCATCTCAGTACAATAGCCTGAAAATGTATCAACCAGCCACTGCTTTTTATCACCATTACTTATAAACTGATCTCCGGTTACTATTCTTCCTTCATACACATTAATATCCGGATTAACACGCATACAGCATGAAACGGCAATTTTTCTCAATTCTTTGGAAGATTCAAAAACAGACCTTTCCATCTGAGGTATTATACCCAAATCATATCCAAACCCGGTAGCATCCATATCATGCTGAATGGCATCTGTTGCAAGCACAATATCTCCAATATTAATTTCATTCCTTAATGACCCTGCAATTCCGGTATTAATAAGAATGTCTGCCCTAAATACATCTATCAGTATCTGAGCACAAACCGCCGCGTTTACCTTACCCACGCCACACTTTACAACTACTGCATCCTTTCCGCCAAGTCTGCCTTTATAAAAATCTCTGGAAGCTTTAGTTATAATTTCAACATCCGTCATACTATCTTTTAATATTGCAACCTCTACTTCCATTGCTCCTATTATTCCTATCATAAATAATCAGCGGATATTACCTTGATATCCTCTCCTTTACTTAATATAGATAAGTATACATTATATAAATTTTTAAGTAAATGACTTTAATAATAATTCGTTATCTGATATAATTTATAATAATATTGGAGGAAATGTTTATTATGACTATAAAATATAAAACTAGAGGAACATGCTCACGAGAAATTATTTTTAATGTAGAGGATGATATTATTACAAATGTAGAATTTGTTGGCGGATGTATGGGTAATACACAGGGCATTGCCGCATTAGTCAATGGTATGCATATACAGGACGTTATCAACAGACTGGAAGGAATCGACTGCGGCGGACGTGGAACTTCATGCCCTGACCAGCTTGCATGTGCATTAAAGCAATATTCTACGCAAAATTAAGTTGCCGGCTTAACTTGTCTTTTCTATATATATCTGTGCAACATCATCTATATCGCCTTTTGCAATTATCTGTCCATGCTCCAGCAAAATGGCCTTGTTACACAAACGCATTACCTGATCTATTGAATGTGAAACAAATAAAACCGTAACCCCTTTGTCAAACATTCCCATCATTTTTTTCTCACATTTTTTTCTAAATTTTGCATCTCCGACAGAAAGAACTTCATCTAAAATAAGGATTTCAGGCTCTACAATTGTTGCAATTGCAAAACCGAGTCTTGCTTTCATACCGGATGAATAATTTTTAAGTGGTACACTTATAAATTCTTTCAATTCTGAAAATTCTACTATTTCATCAAATTTTTCATCAAGAAACTCTTTTGAAAATCCAAGAACTGAACCATATAGATAAATATTTTCAGCTCCTGTATACTGCAAATCAAAACCTGCCCCCAACTCAATCATTGGGGCAATTTTACCATGACGCACAACTGAGCCTTCTGATGGTTTATATACACCCGCAATAACTTTAAGAAGTGTACTCTTGCCGGCTCCGTTTAATCCAAGTATACCAACACGATCACCTTTTTGTATTTTAAAATCAATATCTTTAAGAGCCCAGAATTCATTATATTTGAGCTGCCCCTTTAACAGTTTTATTAAAAATTCTTTGAAATTATCTACTTTTTCTTTACTTAGGTTAAATCTCATACTTACATGATTAACCTCAATTGCTGTCTTAGACATGACGCCTCCTTAAATCTGAAGGATAAATTTATCCTGATTCTTATAAAAAATGTAAATTCCGATAACAAGAACTACTATGCTTACACTACATGAATAGCCAAGCATTTTTATATTACTCAGACCGTATGTGTATCCTGTAAATAACGATGTACCTTCTATTACACATCCTCTGAATACTGTAATTATGCAAAACAGCGGATTATATTTAAGTATCATTCTGGCAACTCCCTTTAAAGAATCATAATAATAGAAAATTGCAGAACTGTACATAATTAACATAAGGATAACATCCCACAAATACTCCAAATCCCTAAAAAACACTGCTACTGTAGCCAATATCATACTTACTCCAAATGAGAATATCAGAAGCACAATTAAAGGTATGATACCTTCAATAATATGCCATGTAATGTCAACTCCCATTATTGCTGATACAACTGCAAGAACAATAAGTGAAATAAGAAATATAACATAATTATACAATGTTGCCGACAAAGGATATAAGTACTTTGGAACATATACCTTCTTAATCATAGAAGCATTAGCCCTGATTGAGCGCATTGAAACTTTGGTAGAACTTGAAAAATAACTATATAATAATCGTCCTGACAAAATATATACCGGATAAGGTGCGCTCGTCTCACCCTGACGGCCCAGCAATGTTCCAAATACGATTGTAAGTACAATCATCGTTAACAGCGGTTCTATAAGTGTCCATAATATTCCAAGATATGACCGTCTGTATTTTAATTTAATTCCTTTTTTAATAAGTTCATTAAGTAAAAACCTATATTTCATGAAACTGTCAATATACTTTTTCATAATGATTATCCACCTTTTTCCTTTGGCGTATTTCATTGGAATTATAACTTTTTACTTGATAAGTGTCAATAATTTATATATTATAAGCATTTTTATTCCTAATTTCGCCCTTTCTTCTACCATTATTCTCAAAAATGGTATAAAATATATAGTATCAATATTACAGACTGGAGGCAAAGTATGGGATTTGTATATAAACTCAAGAAAAAGTTAAGTAACTACAAAGAAACTTTTAGACGTTCAAAATATGCTCATTACTATAGGAATGGACACATTAATAATAACGTCATACTCTATGATTCCTACTTCGGCCGTGGAATATTATGTGGACCATATGCTTTATTTAAACAATTGCTTAATGACCCTGATTTCCGCAATATGACTCATGTCTGGTCAATAGAGAATTTGCAGGATAATGAAAATATAATAAACGAATATAAAAATTATCCAAATATAAAGTTTGTTAAACGTCATGGCAAGGAATATTTAAGACACCTGGCTACTGCCGGATATATTATTACAAATGTTTCTTTCCCTTATTATTATTGTAAACGTGAAGGACAAATTTATATAAACACATGGCATGGTGTTCCGTTAAAATATCTTGGTTACGATATTCCTGATGCAGAAGCATCAATAACAAACGTATTAAGAAATATGCTTTCAGCTGATTACCTCATCTCACCCTGTCCTTTCCTGACTGATATCTATCTTAAAAAATACAAGTTAGACGGACTTTATCCGGGCAAAATTATTCAGGAAGGTTATCCTAGAAATGATATTATTTTTAATACAGATAAATCCGTTATTATTAACAAACTTGCATCATATGGGATTAAAGTAGACCCTGATAAGGAGATTATTCTTTATGCTCCTACATGGCGTGGTCGGGATTATGACAACCCTGAAACAAACATGGAGAATTACTTTAAATTAAAAGAACACTTAGAAAAACGCATAGATACTAATAAGTATCAGATTTTACTTAAACCTCATCAGGTTGTTTACAAGGCCATTGCCAAGAGAAAAGAGTATAATGGATTATTTATTCCTGCTTACGTTGATGCTAATGAGATTTTATCAATCACAGATATTTTAATTTCTGACTATTCCAGTATTTTCTTCGACTTTCTGGTTACCGGAAAACCTGTACTCTTCTATATACCTGATTTAAAAGAGTACCAGGATTACCGTGGATTATATTTTACTCCGGAAAGGCTCCCCGGTCCTCGTTCAGAGAGTATTGAAGATTTAGTAGTCTGGATTAACAACATTGATTCTATTATTGAACACTATTCTCCTATCTGGAATGAAGCAAGGCAGCTGGCCTGCCCATGGGATGATGGAAAAGCCGCCGAACGTATTGTTGATATTGTGTTTAAAGGTTCTTCTATGGATGTATATGGTAAGGAGTATAATATCTTATCTGACTTTAATGTAAGTCCTAAGAAAAAAATTTTATTTTATGGAGGAGGTTTTAGAACCAACGGAATAACAACCTCATTGGCAAATCTTTTAAACAATATTGATTATAACAAATATGATGTTACTGTATTAGGGGCCAATCTAAAGAATGGTGATGGTTCCAGATTGATTTTTAACCTGAATAAGCATGCACGTGTAATGGCAAGGATATCTAATACTCCTGCCACATTTAGTGAGCATTTATGCCGTTATTTTTCTGCAGTTTTTGGTATATTACCTGGAATCGGCGCTAAAATATTTCCAAAAAGAATGTTTGACCGGGAGTTTAAGCGGTGCTTTGGAAATGCTGATTTTGATACTGTCGTTGACTATTCGGGATATGGTTCTTTTTATACTATGCTGCTGCTTAGCTCTCACGATTCTAAAAAGCTCATTTGGCAACATAATGATCTGTGTGTTGATAAGAAAAAACGCATTGGTCTTCAACGCCCTCATTCCCGAGAATTACGTGCAATATTCTCATGTTACAGATTTTATGATAAGATTGTCGGCTGTTCTAAAGATACTATGGAAATAAATTTAAAAAAGATAGGATACAAGGATTTAGCTGACAAATGCTGCTATGTAAAAAACCAAGCTGATTTTAATCGTGTAATAGAAGGAGCGAAAGAATCATATACGCCTGAAGAATGTAATTCCCTTGGTTTTACTGATTTACTATCTGATGACACTATTTCTTTTGTTACAATTGGGCGTCTGTCATGTGAAAAAAATCATGAAAACCTTATACGCGCATTTGGCAGGTTATATAAAGAAAATCCAAATGTACGTTTATACATTATCGGAAGCGGTCCTCTATGGGAACATCTGGCATTGCTTGTCACTCAGCTGGGACTTGAAAGAAAAGTAATTCTTACAGGCACTATGGATAATCCTTTTAAGCTTATGAAAGAATGTGACTGCTTTATTCTACCTTCGTTATATGAAGGACAGCCAATAACCCTGCTTGAAGCCCGTCTGCTCGGGCTGCCGATTATAATGTCTGATTTTGGTTCTGCTTCCTCTTCTTTATTTGATAATGGACAGTTAGTAATTCATTCAGATGTTGATTCTATTTATGCAGGATTAAAAGAATTTTTAAATGGCAATGTTCCAACTGCGCCATTTGATTACAAAAAATATAATGCTGATGCAATGCGTCAGTTGGAGGCTATTTTATGAAACTAATATCTCTCGCCAAACAGGTATACAGAAAAGTATTTCCATCACCTGCGATAAAAAACAAGAAATTATACTATAAATACCTTGATATGCCTATCAGGGAAAATGTTATTTTATATGAAGCTTTTGGAGGATTGGGGATTCTCGATAATCCCCGTGCAATTTTTAAGGCTCTTTTGGACGATGATAGATTTGACAACTATACTCATGTTTGGTCAATAAAAGATGATTCTATTATGGAAAATAACATCAGTGAGTTTTCCTTTATGGACAATGTAATCATTGTAGACCGAGATTCCAAAGATTTTTATATGTATCTGGCAACTGCCAAATATATATTTAATAATTCAGGATTTGACTATTATTTTATACGCCGTCCCGAACAAATTTATACTAATACATGGCATGGCATACCAACTAAATATATGGGCTATGAGCATTCAGCAGAGCGGGTAGAAAATTCAAGAGGACCTGTGCGGAATTTTTTATCAGCCAATTACCTTATATCCGCCAACTCTTTTATGACAGAGACGATGTACCAGAAAGCATATATGATGCATGACATTTTTGAAGGAGAATATATAGAACAGGGGCATCCCAGATGCGACGCTGTTATTAATACAAATAGCGATTATATTATGGACAAACTTTCTGATGAAGGGATTCATCCTTCCCGGAAAATTATATTATATGCTCCTACATGGAAGGGGCGTTTATATAATCAGTTAGAGTATAATATTGATGAATATAAGAATATCATTAATTTTATCCGCTCCAATATTGATACAGATGAATATGAAGTATATCTGCGTGTACATTATTTCATATATAAAGAGTTAAAAAATGACGAAGAGCTTTCCAAAATACTAATACCTTTTACTATTGATACTAATGAATTTTTAAGTATTGTTGATATACTTATTTCTGATTATTCCAGTATCTTCTTTGATTTTCTGGTTACCGGAAGACCCGTTTTATTTTATGTACCTGATCTCAACGAGTATGTAAATGAACGTGGACTTTATATACCAATAGAAGATCTTCCCGGACCTGTTTCAGATAATCTTTCCATAATATGCAATGGAATTAACCAGATTGAACAAGTAAAAGAATACTATAAAGATAAATATGATTCGATGACTGAGTGGTGTTGTCCTCAGGATGATGGGAATGCATCAAAGCATATTATTAACAGAATTTTCAATGATACTGATAACTTATCTGTATGGAATCAGTCTGACAAGGAACATATTCTTATATTTATAGATGCTTCCCAAAAAATAGGCAAAACTCTAACCCGACTTAAAGCGCAGATTGACAATACTGATTATAAACATTATGACATAACTATACTGACTCCCGTTTTCAAAGATGGCTTTGTCAAACAGTTTTGGAACAAATTTAACCCAAATGTTCGCATAATAATATGGAAACCGCTTCCATATGAAGTTAAGCTTACATCTGATTTTTTTGACAAAGAAGTTACCCGATGTATTTCATATACACATTTTGACAAAGTTTATTTTATAGGCGAAAAAACTGAATATTTTACAGGATTTTTTAATGCAATTAAATGTAAGGATAAGTACTTTTTACCACGGGAATACCAATAATGATTATTTACTCATTGCCCTTAATCTGCTCATTTTTATAACACACATACGATTTATAGGATTCTCACAATAATTATCTATGTTTTTACAATAATATGCAGCTCCTGATTCAAATACAATATAAAGCTTGTCACATGGTGCTTTACATATGCCTTCTGCCATAGGGGGCAGTTCTGCCGTTTTGTATCCGGAGCACAAATTAATAACGTCATCTTTGTTAAATATAATATCTTCATATATAAGAATTGAAGAATTTGCATTGCGTCCATATGACTGACTTATAAATATGTTTTTGGTATTAGTTTCTGTTCCTTTTTCCATATATATTCCCTGAGTGTTTTCAGGAACTAATGCTGTGTACTTTTTAGTAAAAGTAAGTCTGCCTTTCTTTTTTCCTACCTCATATCCATACATTTTTACATTATATGCCCTGTTAACAGAACTTCCCGCCCAAAAACAGGTTCCATCATACGTTGCAAAATCTGCAGCCCCACTCAGTTTTACTATATAATTATACTTTATTGTGCTGCCATCTTTAGCTGATTTTAATCGTGAATATGAAATTACTCCGACGGCATCATTTGTTCCTGATATATAATTATTAAGACCAATAACCAGCTTCCCTTTTACATTTGTTACACTTCCTACATGATCCTTGGAATTTAATATAAGCACTTTTGTAAGTTTCCCTGTCTTTCTGTTGTACAAATATAACCTTGAACATTTATTCAGCTTAGGATAATATGCTGAAATAACTACATATTTACCTATTGTGCAGACTCCCTGTGGTATATAATCTGATAATCCATATAATTTAAAGCTATATTTTGCAGCCGTACTTGTTTTACTTAAAAAGTTATTATATATCTGTTTTTGTAATGACTGCCTTTCTAAATCTTCCTTAGTATACTTATAAGGTATACTATTATTTCTTGCATATGTTTTTGCAGTTGAATTATTGTATACATATAAAACCAGATTATTGCAATTTTGAAATGCTTTATTTCCAATTGATTTTATACTTTTCTTAAGTGTCAGCTCCTTTATGCCCTCACACCCATAAAAAGCATACTTACCTATTGATGTGACACCTGAATACATTTTTACTTTTGTAACACTCTTAGTGCCTTTTAACACTTTATCCGGTATAGCCGACATACCTTTTCCAAATGTTACTGTCTCAACACCAGTTCTTACTCCAAATATAGTATTTGCATATGTTACCGTTGCCGGAATCGTAATACTTTTTAAGGCATATGTTTTATTAAAAGCCAGATAACCTATACTCTGAAGATTTTGCGGAAGCTCAATTGAGTTCAATGCTTCACATCCCATAAACGCTTTTTTGCCGATTTTGATGCACTTAGAATTCGTAGCAAATGTAACCTTCTGGATATACTTATAATTCTTAAATACATCCTCTGATATTTCAGTGACTTCCCAAGGTATTTCCACCTCTGTTACTGTTATATCCTCAGGATCTCCTGTATAATCCGTCAATATCCCATCGCTATCAATAATAAATTCAGGCAGGGCATCAATTCCCTCGTCTGCCATAATATTACAATGTGAAAATAACGGCATCCATACACAGAATGCCGTCATCAAAAGTGTTATTAATATTTTTATACTAATACCTGATTTTTTTATCATCATTTACAAATCCTATTTAAATACTTTCTCAACCACCCTCTGCGCTGCATGTCCATCATCAAAACAACAGAAGCGATTATAAAATTCCTCATACTTTTCTTTATACTGTTCCTGAATCCTGTCTATATTTTTTATAGCATCAATTACATCATCATTAGTCAGTAACATAGGGCCTGGCAAGTCCTTTTCCATGTCCAGATAGAATCCATGAAGAACATCTCTGTACTTTTCCAGATCATATGTGTAAAATAGCATTGGTCTCTTCAGATTTGCAAAATCAAAAAATACAGATGAATAATCTGTTATTAATATATCTGACACCAGATATAAATCAGTAATGTCATCATAACTGCTGGCATCAATCGCAAACTTAGGATTATACATTGATTTATCCAGTCTCTCAACAACCCAGTAATGAAGTCTTAATATTAAAACATATTCATCACCAAGCTCTTTTTCCAGCCTGTTAACATCAAGCTGCAAATTAAATTTAAACTGTCCGATTTCATAATAATCGTCATCACGCCATGTCGGTGCATATAAAATCACCTTTTTATCCAGTGGAATACCAAGCTGCTTTTTTATTTTCTCAGCCCGTTCTTCCCTGTCAGGAGCATACATAGGATCATTTGCCGGATATCCATATTCTAATATCTTTTCTTTTTCAAATAAAAAGCAGCTTTGAAACTTTTCTGTTGAAAACGGATTATCTGATAATAAGTAGTCCCATCCTCTTGTCTGTCTATATACAACACTCTTATACTTTCTTCCGCCACCTAATATATCCTTCATATCGAATACCAGCCTTTTAAGTGGGGTTCCGTGCCAAGTTGCAAGCATTATTGTTTCCGGTCTGCGTGGAATGGTGAGAGGCTGTCTCATGTTATTTACCCAGTACTTTGCTCTATTCATATAGTAATAATATCTAAGGCTAAATCTCTTTATTACCTTTGGATTTCCGGGAATCTTAATATGTTTATCTTCTACTGCCCATATAAATTTATATTTATCCTTATAATGTTCTAACAAATATAGGTAAATATACTTTGGCTGTCCTGCACAGCTTCTACCCATAAAACTCTCGAAAACAATCCAGTTTTCTTTAAGTTTCATTTTATTAAAAAAGTATAAAGTAATCGTTTTATATCTCTGCCGCTTCTGTTTTATAATGGTTTTTATTTTTCTTGTAGCCAATAAATATTTTCCTTTTCTGGCCACTTTTTCAAAATCTCCGCCTGCAACAGCCTTAACAAAATTTCTATTTCTTCTCTTCTTCATTTTATCCATATCTTCAGCTTTTATGTCTTTTGCTAAAGATGAAAGTTTGGAAAAATATTCTGTCCGCCAGTTTTCATCCTCACCCCAGCGAATTTTATTTGGATATATTCTAACCAGAAACCTTGCCAGAATATAATGAAGCCTCTTTGTCATTCTTTCATTGCCCTTAGCAGCTTCCAGACATTTTTCATAGGCAATAAAATAGTATGGCATTGTTTCATCCAGCGTATGCTGACTTATAGAAGGATTTAATTCCTTATCATTATGGCTTCTTTTGACATACATGGAATCTCTTGTACAACGAAAAGCTTTTACCTGATTAAGCAACTGTACAACAACCTTTGCATCAGCATAAAAAGGCTGTTCTTCATTAAACCAGATGTTATTATCTGTAAACAGTGATTTTTTATATAATGCACCTAATACAGTAATATTTTCTAATTTACCATATCTTTCAAATCTAAAAGAAAATAAATCCTCAAAATCTAATTCCTCTAACCCCTTTTTTGTTTCTTCATAATCTTCAACAGGTTCAAAAGAATTACTGCTAAACCATGTAGGCTGGAACACTCCATATGCCATGTCCGGACTACTATCCAATAGTTTAGCTAATGGTTCAAGAGCTTGTCCATATAGATAATCATCATTATCCAGAAAATATATATATTCACCCTCAGCCTTTTTAATACCCATATTTCTGGCTGCTGATGCTCCTGTTTTACCCTCGAGATAAAATTCCCTGATCTTAGCACTTTCCTTATATTTATACAGCAGCTGTTCAAATTCCGTCTTATCGTCCTGTAAATCATCAATAATTAAGACTGTCTCAAAATCCTTATATGTCTGAGCTGCAATACTGGATAAACAATCCTCTAAATACCACAGACAATTTTTATGCGTTACAATAATACTTATCATCTCTTATTGCCTCCTGATATTTTCCTGTTTTATTTTGATGACATATTCTTATCATTAAGGTCTTTCTTAATCTGCGTAGTAGAAATTTCAGGAGTTCTTGGAAGGTATACAACTTCACAATAATCCTTAAGAAAATCAAATTTTCCTTCCCAGTCATCTCCAATTACAAATGTATCTACATGGTATTCCTTTACATCATCGATTTTCTGTTCCCAGCTTGTCTCAGGAATAACTAAATCAACATATCTAACTGCTTCCAGAAGCCTTTTTCTTTCTTCATATGAAAAATAACATTTTTTCTGTTTTGCTTCCCAGTTAAATTCGTCGGTAGAAAGTACAACTATAAGATAGTCTCCCAGCTTTTTTGCCCTCTGAAGTAAATTAATGTGTCCATAATGTAATAAATCATAAGTTCCATAAGTAATTACTCTCTTCATTCTTTTCTCCTCTTGTGCACTTTAATGCAGATATTATTTATTTTAGTATTGCCTTAAGGACCTCTTTTGATGTGTCAGGTCCGTCAAGGTA
The DNA here is from genome assembly GCA_051879635.1 of Eubacterium sp. Classification (GTDB taxonomy): domain Bacteria; phylum Bacillota; class Clostridia; order Lachnospirales; family Lachnospiraceae; genus JBJEMK01. Next base: position 6,415 of record JBJEMK010000143.1, on the reverse strand, counting down.
ATTAAATTTCTCATTAAATTGTTTGTATTTATCATTATATATACTGCCTGTTTCCTTCAACGCCGTACTAATATCTTTTATAGCATTAATAAGTTCTCCCATATTAGTCGTAACTGTTCCCGGAAGTTCATCAGCTCCAAAATATAAATCCCTGGTTTCTTCTTTGTATTTCTTGAAATCATACATATAAAAAACAATTGGTCTTTTTAAATTGGCATAATCAAAAAATACACTGGAATAATCAGTTACAAGCATATCGCTTATAATATATAAATCATTAATATCATCAATATCTGATACGTCATAAACAAAATCTTTATATTTATTGAAATCGAATCTGCATGCTATAAAATAATGAGCTCTGAATAATATAATATAATCATTTCCAAACTCTTCCTTCATTCTGTCAAAATCAATCTCAATATTTAATGCAAATCCATTTCTGCGGCTTAACTTATCATCTCGAAAAGTTGGCGCATATAATATAACTTTTTTATCTCCCGGTATGCCAAGTTGATATTTTATTCTATCTGTTTCCTCTGAGGTGTATTTAAATAGTCTGTCATTTCTCGGATAACCTGTTTCTATTATAATATTTTCTCTATGTGTATTTTTCAAATTAAATGCTGATTTAAACTTTTCACTGCAAAAAGCCGATGGCGAAATTATATATGACATTTTTTTTGCTTCAATTGTATAACTTAGCAGCATCCTCTGTGTAGTTGTTACTGCATTATCAACAGGAACATCACATCCGATTTTTTTAAAAGGCGTTCCATGCCATGTCTGCAGATAAATCTGACCCGGCTTTATTTTTACAAAGTCTCTTGTTTTAGAGTTAAAAACCCAATATTTAGCTGATGCCATTTCCTTGTAATATTGAAAAGACTCAAATTTTACAATTTTTGTGTTTTTATTATCTGAAATAAATTTGTATTTGTCCGTATCCCTAACAGCCCATACAAAAGAATATTCTGAATACTCTTCATTGGCAAGCATTTCTTCATATAAAGCCTTGGGACTGCAGGCATACCGGCGTCCCTGATATGCCTCGAAAAACACTTTCTTACAATCAATTGTAACTATATTCCTGCAAAATGCAGACTGCACAGACTTGAATCCCAGCACAATGTTTCTTATAATACTTCTAAAAGACATTTATTAAACCTTTCTTATCCCTGCCATCTCCAAAATTCGTTTGCAATTTTCGCCATCCTGATACTTGTTGACAATATTATTTACTTCATGCCTGAACTCTCTATAATCATCCTTATGATTAATTACCTTGCTAATGAAATCCCTTAACTGCTCAGCATCATTAATCATATCTCCTGGCATATATTTCTGTGGATTATCAACTGTAAAGCCTCTGTCATCCTCATATTGCTGCATATCTTCCGTTACAAATGCAATCGGTCTGTCCAACAACAGATAATCAAAATATACAGATGAATAATCTGTAATTAATGCATCTGAAACCCTTAACAAATCATAAATTGATTGGTTTTCTGCTGCCAACTCATTATGCTTTATGATTTTTATATTTGAAAATTCATTATATACACTGCCCTCCTGTAAAGGATGCAGTTTTATTATTAGGCAGCAGTTATTTTCATGTAAAAATTTATCTAATTCATCTGCTCCATTACGAGTCATCCCGGTTATCGGCAAATGTGATTTATCTCCATTTATTTCGTATTCCCTGTATGTAGGTAGCCAAACCACTAACCTGGAGTTTCCCGGTTTAATTGTATCGTCCCTGTCGCTTCTTACAAAAAGTTCATCCGTTCTTGGCTGTCCGCTAATTATAATTTTATCCATTGTACAGTTAAAACATCTGCATAAAATATCAGCTGTAAATTCCGATGTAGCTAAAAGCTTTGTGAAAAACACATAATCTACATTTTTATATCTTGACTCCATGTTTCCAATCCGTTTTAATGGTACCCCATGCCATAGATTAATTACCATTTGGCTTTTAGCCGGTTTTATAGGATATTTGCCAAAACAATAGAATGCATATTTTGCTCTGAGAAAATGTCTGATACCTGCTCTGGTGCTTACAAAAGATACGTTATCCGGTGCATTGGCAACATATTTTTTATAATCTCCAACTGAACATACTATTTTATATTCACTATTATATTTCTCTTTTATCGCATAATCATAGAGCGCACGGACATTATCATAAAATCCAAGATTAGCATATAAAAAAATTAGTTTGTCATCTTTTGGCAGAATTCTGTTAACAATGTTAAGTGGCTTAAAACAGATTTTCAGTATGTTCTTTAACATATGATTATGCCTCTCTCCTCAAGAGTTTAATATAAAACAACCGGCGCAGACTGTTTGGCATAATACTTACAATCACATGTACCCCGGCTGATACTATAAACTGACCCATGTTCAAAAACCCCATATTTTTCAAATGCTTCTTAAATTTCCATAAATGTTTTGCATAAGCAAATCCTCCCCGCCTGCCAAACATATCTTTTCCTGCTCTCATATATAAAACAGTTTCAGGAACATTATAGCCTTTTGCTCCGTTATTAAGCATGGTAGCCCATAAATTATAGTCCTCAAAATAGGGGAAATCTTCATACATTCCTGCATTTTCTACGGCTGACTTTTTAAAAATTACCGTAGGATGATTAAATGGATTTCTCTTTTTTGCAAATTTCAAAATATCCTCATGCATTTCCGGTAATTCCCTAATGCTAAAAACATTATCAATCGTTCCATCAAACTCCTCTACCGTACCTCCTACAATATCCGCTCCCCATGCTTCCATTGCTTTGAGCTGTATTTCTATGCGATTAGGTTTACTTATATCATCACTATCCATACGTGCAATTATTTCATGTTTACAATGCTTTATACCTTCGTTTAAGGCATTTGCCAGTCCAATATTTCTGGAAAGATTAACTACTTGAAAAATATCTTGATACTTTCTCTTATAGTCATCAATGACCTGATAAAGCTCAGTTGTAAGAGGTCCGTCTTCAACCAGAACAAATTCGGAGGGAAGTACTGTTTGGGAAAACATACTGTTAATGCTTTGCCTAAGATTATCTGGAACTTCTCTTTTATAAACTGACATGAGAACTGAATATTTATTTTCCATTCCGGTTCTCCCTTTCAATATACTAAATTTACTTCGGATCGAATTAAATATCTAAATCATCCTCATCCACATCATCATCTCTAAGCAGTATGCTTTGGCCTTCCAGCTTCTTAGTAAACTCTGCTGTTGTCTGGCCTTTCTTTACTCCTTGGGAGTTCTCCTTTTGAAAAAGAATTTTTATGGTCATCATAATAAGTCTGAAATCAAGTACAAGCGAACGGCGTTCTATATAAAAAAGGTCTAACTTTAACTTATCATATGGTGTTGTATTATATCGCCCATATATCTGCGCATATCCCGTAAGTCCTGCCTTTACCTTGAGCCTGAAAGAAAATTCCGGCATTTCCATCATGTACTTTTCTGCAATTTCCGGACGTTCCGGCCGTGGACCTACAAATGACATATCACCGGCAAGTATATTAATGAGCTGTGGCAGTTCGTCAACATGAATATTTCTTATTATCTTTCCTATAGGTGTGACTCTGTTATCATTCTCGCCCGCAAGTCTGGCGCCATTCTTTTCAGAATCCACTCTCATACTCCTGAATTTCAGAATATCGAATACCTCACCATTAAGTGTGAGTCTCTTCTGTTTATAAAATACAGGACCACCATCATATAATTTAATCGCAATAGCTACAATTATCATTATAGGAGAAAATACAATAAGTACTATTGTAGATACTACAATATCACAAATTCTTTTTGCAATTGCCTGCTCATATGTCAATCCTCTGTTTTTGCACAAAAGAAGTGGTGTGTCAAACAGATGTATGTCTGATGAACCTTTTAATATTATGTCCGAAATCTTAGGTGTTACATACGCACGTTTGGATTTTTCAAAACAATACTTCAAAATATCATTTCTCATCTGTGCAGGAATATCGCAAAGCAACACCGCAGGATGTTTATCAATTGTCTGTTTAATTACTTCAAATCCTTTATTAACATTAATCGATGACCTTACCTTATACTTATCCTTTCTGGAATTCATCTTTCTGACAATTCCATCCGGATCCCTGTCACTATATATAAGAAGTACATCTCTTGGAGGGTATAGCTTTTTGTATGCACTTCTGGCAATAACTGCCCATATTGTACTGGCTGCTGCATCATATAATGTCATCTTCAAAATAGGAATAACATTGACCATTTTCAATGATAACAATGAAATCTCAAGGTATATTGCAGTATTAACAAAAATTGTTGCCAGTATCTGTGAAAATATAACTTCTGTTGTTCTTAGATATCCAAACTTATATCCACCATAAATACTGGTAAATGCTACCAGTAACAGCACATACAACAGAAGAATAACTAACTGTCCCTTAAATACAAATGTTCTTTCGATATATGGATTATAGTACTCTATCCAGAACTTCCAAAAAATACATGTGTGTACTTCTACAATAAGAACTGTGATAAGAGCAACAAAAATTCGTTTAAACTTATCTATTGTCTTCAATTTTTCCTCCATAATATAAAAAACCATAGTTACGAGAATAGTACCAAATTATAGCATATTTGTCAATTTTCACGCTTTTATCCTGCCAAACAAAGCAGCCCTAATCAGCCGCTATATAAATGCGTCCAATCAGGGCACTTTAAAATGCATTTTAATTTGTTATGATGCCTTATTTACTTTTGGTATGTTTTTGGCTCCATCATTAAAGTATACATCATACCATACTAGAAATACATAAATTGTCCATATTTTTCTGCAATTATCAGCCTTTCCTGCTTTGTGTTCATCTAAAAGGTTCACTAATTGAGCTGTATCAAAATACTTCTCAGCAATCTGGCTGGTAAACGTGGATTTTACTTTATTATAATACTCGTCTTCTTTAAGCCATACTCTTATCGGCACAGGAAATCCAAGTTTCTTCTTATTGGCAGTTGCTTCCGGCAAATGCCTCTTTGCTGCAATTCTAAATGCGTATTTTGTTGCTTTCTTATTGCAGCGAAATTCTATCGGCATCTTTTTTGCATAATTGAAAACTTCAATGTCCAAAAACGGCACTCTTGATTCCAGCGAATGTGCCATGCTCATCTTGTCTGCCTTTAACAATATATCTCCCTGCAGCCAGAAATTAATATCTATATACTGCATCTTGGCAATATCATTAAGTCCGGCACATTTTTTATAACAATCTGATACTATTTCTGCCGGTGAAATGTGCGTTACAGGATTCTTGAGAATCTTTTCCCTTTCTTCAACAGAAAACAGATTTGCATTTCCAATAAATCTTTCCTCTACCGTTTTACTTCCTCTTATCAAAAAATCTCTTCCCTTAAAATCGGGTAGTTTTTTACAGATTGCTGCAACCGGCTTTTTTATAAATTTTGGTATATATTTAAACATTCTAAGTGAAATTGGCTCATGGTAAATATTATACCCACCAAAAAATTCATCCGCTCCTTCTCCGGAAAGAACAACTTTTAAATGCTCTGCTGCCACCTGGTCAACAAAATATAAAGCTATACATGATGGATCTGCAAGCGGCTCATCCATATAATACATAACTGTCGGAATGCTGTCAAAATACTCTTTGCTGGAAATGTTCTTGCTGTAATTTTCCTTGTCAAAATGCTTGACCAGTTCCTCTGCATATCGTATTTCATTATACTTACTATTTTTGTCCAAAAATCCCACTGTAAAGGTTTTCTTTAATGGGAACTCAGATACAACATAACTGGAATCAACCCCACTTGAAAGAAGTGAACCTACCTCAACATCAGCAATCATGTGTGCATTAACTGTGTCATTTACTACTTCTTCTATCTCATTAACTGTCTTCTCCAGTTCTCCTGATGCCTTTGGGCGCATTTTAGGGTCAAAATATCTTTCAATACTCAGCTCTCCATCCTTATATATCATATAATGCCCTGCTGCAAGCTTATATATACCCTTAAAAAACGTTTCCGGAAGCACTGAATATTGAAAACTGAGATACTGCTCAAGTGCCTCTTCGTTTACTTCTTTCTCTATACCCGGAAAATCCAAAATGGACTTTATTTCCGAAGCAAACACCAGATTCCCTTTTTCTGTGAGAGAATAATAAAATGGCTTTATTCCAAAAAAATCCCTTGCTCCAAATAAAGTCTGATTCTTAGAATCCCATATTACAAAAGCAAACATTCCTCTGAGTTTGTATAATAAATCCGTACCATATTCCTCATATCCATGAATAAGAACCTCTGTATCAGAGTCATTATCAAATATATGTCCCTTTTCAATCAGTTCTGCTCTTATATCTTTATGGTTATAAATTTCACCATTAAATACTATTG